>VXXH01000597.1 GCA_009835515.1 Candidatus Poribacteria bacterium | reverse complement strand
TGATAAAGTAATGTTCCAGATCCAATTCATTGTTTCTGAAACTTATATTTAGGCTCTGACAAATAGTTAAAACTTCCAAACACTTGATGTTCAAGTTTAGTAAAATCCTGCACTTTTCTTACTCTCGGGTAAATTATCTTTTTTCCAACTGTACTGTCCCCAATTTTCCCCATCTTTCCATGCAACTGCTTCTGAACGACGACCAAAGAATATGCGGTGGTCTGGCCAAGTGTTTCTTTCGGATATCAGAATCCAAACAGGTTCCACATCAAACTTTTCACAATATTTTTGAAGTGTACTTTTTTCAATCACAACAGCAGCTTGAGTATCATTTTCATACGTAGAAAGCAGAACTTCACGGCCATCAGAATTCACCCAAGAGTTTGAATATCTATCAGCCATTTTGATTTCAAGTTCATCTGCAAACCACTTTTGTGGCAAAAGCTTTGAGAAGCCATTGGGTAAGGTTTTATCTAGGTGGCTCTCCCAAAGATAGTCCGCGACAGGAATGGCGAATTTACATCCTTCTGGGGCAGCCCCTTTATGATTTAAGAACTTTTCACCTTGCCATGTATCACGCCAAAATGCCTCAAGTAGATATGGACCATCTGTGAAATCGAAAGGACTGAAAGTATGGACATGTAAATTTCGTTCCTGGTTTAAATACTCCACGAAATCGGCAGACTTACCTTTCTGGAGAAACACGCAGTAAATAAAACGAAATTCCTCAGATCGGAAGCCATGTTCAATGGGGTTTGGCTCTTTATATTTTTGCCGGGCTGAGTTGTACTCGTATAGCACAAACCATTCATGGTCCGTTTGATCAGTTCGGATGAGTTTATTCGAAAATGATTCAGTCGGATTTTCCTGAAATGGCCACTCTTTTAGACTCTCATCGGGAACACATGGTAGAATTACATGAGGTTGTGTTATCCAAAGTGCCTTGCCCCTACAGAATCTTCCGTATCTTGATTTGGTAGGTAAAATTGTTGGTTCAATGTTCCTTCGAAAATTATGATGACTATAGCGATATTTTGTCGGCTCTTCTGTCCAGTCTGAAAGATGCCAAAAGTTATCTGCCAAGCGGGCTTCAATTTCATCGAGTGCAATTCTTTGGTATTTCTTACCAATACGTTCCAATTCATTGTTAAAAAATGAGGGAGCAGCCCAATGACCATCTCTGGGAAACCGATCTTTTGTCCAACCAAAATCATAGGCTCTTTTTGTAACCCAAAGTCTGCATTGATCTACATTTACCTGTTCGTACTCTCCATATACTTTCCCCTCACTTAAATATTCGGCAGATAACCTATTCTTCTCATCTAGAGACAATAACTTTTCTAAGTTTTCACGAGACCGCTTGAGTTCCCTATCGTGAAGTTCTGCTTGTTGCTTAACATTCTCATCAGTGTTGTTGATCTTCAACTTGATTTTACGGAACTTTTGATCTTTTAAATTGTTCTCGAACTCATTGAGTGCCTTATCTCGTACTGGGAATGGTTTAATCACTTCTTTGAGGAATTGTTTTTTTATTTCATCTTTTGACAATGGTCTAGGTTCACTTAGTGGGGTGGTCAAAAAACTTTCTACTCTTCCCGGAATACTGTATTTTCCAAAGTCTCCCCAATCACTTGAAGCAGACCAGAAAATTTGATCACCGCCAGCTTGTTCTGCAATTTTTTCCACCTCGTCTATTTCCAGTTCAAAGTTTGGAGGAGCAGACTTAAATGGAGGATAGCAGTCATTAAGGCAGATTTCGTCGCTCAATGCTCCCTTAGCCTCTGCCAACTCAATAATTCCGAGTGCATAATCACGAACCATTAGTCCTATCGGGGGTTTTCTATCAGCAAAAATCAAATCATATGTCAGTTTAGAGTACGAAGACAACCTGTCAGCATTTGGATCAAGACAACATGCTCCAAAAGCAGCGGCATAAAAACGTTCGATAACGTAGGGATCATCACAATCATGGATTAGTGGAGCTATGAACTCGTATACATTGGAATTTGTTAGGAAAATGGTTGTAAGAGCCTTTGTGGCACGATCACGTAGGGTCATATGAGATGATGAAAAACTCCAGGTCAAAACGAGCGATACCAATTCCAGATGCTTGATGTCGACTGGATCGTCTGATAAAGCCAAGGCCCAGGAAATAATACGCTCAATTTGCGGGTGTTCAAGTCGTGAAGCCTGATTTAACCAAACAGTCCATTTACCGTCACGGTCTGGCAGACTCCATTGCTTCAATCGATTGTGTAAGAATAGTCCATTGTAAGGATGATCCACAGTCATCGATATTTCTAGAAGCAATCCGTAGATATCCATGTTAAATTCATCAAGGTTATTAAGGAGATCTCTGGTTTGTTCTGAGAACGCATCAACTTTTCTCCATTTAAGGCTTTCACTGAAACCTACTTGAACAATTCTACCGTTCTCCCAAACATGTTCCCAGTCAGGAAGCGTCATGGCAAACTCAACACCAAGTTCTTCGGGAAAGGTAATCGAGAGTGCACCTACTAAGCCGGCATACTGGGAGTTCAATACATTGCCAAATTGACTATCCTTCAAGAGAAATGATAAAGGTCCGTCCGAAGAAAAGGCCTCTGTATAACAATATTTACAGGTACGTAAAGAATGCATTCTAAAACACGAAAACATGCCCCATATTCTGGGTATTCCAATCAAGAGTGTTGACAATACTCCTCCTGTATTTTTTTTGTGTCTCGATTTAACTTGCATTGTTAGGGCCTTGGCCATGAGGTGATCTTGAAAGCGTTGGAAGGTAAAGCGAATAAGTTTGGATGGTGGTTTCATCGGGTCTGAGTTCTCAGAGGATGGAGGTGGGTCGATTCGGAAAAGGCTGGCCTCACACAATACCTGTAACCAATCCTTACCTTTTGGGAGTGTTCTTCCAGAAAAGTAACTATCAATCAGGCCTTTGGCGTTGGCTTCTTCCAAAAAGTCCTTTCCTTTCCTAGCCATTTCTTCCGCAACTGCATTAACTGCTAGCTTGATTGAACTTGCGATGTTATCAGCATTCGCTGAACCAGTCTCCACATGCCAACTCAACGAATCCAGATACAATGCCATCATTTCGGAAATTCCCTGAAGTCCCTTTGGAAACTCCGATTCTCCCTTGTCAGCAAGTGACTCACTGGTACACTTTAAGAAGAGAGGGTTGCTAAATTCAGGTGCCAACCATACCGTGTTAGGCCTCGCAATACCCTTTTTATCCAAGTAGCGAATAGCTGCTTTCTCCATCTCCTCGAAACTGCTGAAACCATAGAGATAATATTTTGGCAAACTCTCCAGAAGATCATTTGGTATTGCATAACGGAGATATTCTTCCCTACAGGAAAAAACCGCCGTTACATGGGAGTAGTTATTGAGTTCACCTAAAATGCCAGGTATTTCCCTTTTCCAGTATGGGGGTCCCGCGCCATCGTTAATTGCATCGAACATCAGCATGATGCGCTGCTTCTTTCGAAAACCAACTGCGTTCAGGACACCCAAAACTTCTTTGGGGGTCCGCCCTTTAAGCCCAAGCAAATTTCCCGTCTGGGGCCAGAATGACGAATTTGAGTACTGTTCACCCAGCAGCAACACTGTAGGCAAATCTTGTTTAACCCGCTCTTCAGCCACACGAGCCATTAGGTGAGATTTCCCAACGCCAGCAACACCGTAAATTAATGCACACCGTTTATTTTCTGTCTTGGTGTAACCATTGCGGAGAATCTTTTCGAGTTCATAGCATGCTGATGAGAGTTTACTCAGAGTATCTTGGATTTCTTCAAGTTTGTACTGATCCCCTTTTTCTAGGGTATCTTTACTAACTGATAAATACTGCCTTTCAAGTATCTCAATGGGATTTTCTAGTGTAGCTAATTGCTCCAATGCTTCAGCCACACACCATGGTTTAGATAGGTCTTTTGGAAATCTTCCTTCAAGTTTTAAAAGATCCTGCCAAGCATTTTTGGCTTCGTTCAGAACTGTTTCATCAAGATCCGCAGTTTTAAACCTTATATATGGAACTCGGGATTTACCTATTTTTTTGAATGCGGAATCAACTTTCTTTGATATGCTTGGACCTCTAACAATGGCATCGAACAAATTTTCAATTTCCACATCAACATGATCATCGGGATTGAAGCGATCATCTAATTTCAGTGATGCAGTATCTATCTGGGAACGAAACCAACTATCGTTGAGTATTTCCTCCTGAAACCAATGTCGAAGAAGTTCTGAATTCTCCTCTCGATAGAGCTTCTCGGTTATAGTAGTTTTTGTCCAAAGTTCGAACTCTAGCTCGATCCCTTTTTTAGCAGCCAACATTTTCCAGCCCGATACCTTATCTTCCCATTTTTTTCTTTCAGATTTACCGCTGGTTTTGGGACCACGTTCTGGTGTAGGATCAAATGGAATTGCGAAAATATACTTCTTTAATTCCGGATGAGTGGCTATAGCTTGATTGACCGATTTGTTCATCTGCCTAATCTGTGATGGGCCAAACGACCAGAAAAACTTGGACTGATATCCTATCTTGTTACCATCAGAATTAATCCAAAGTGCCTCTACTCCTCCATCACCCCCACGGCCATCATTGGACTGAAACTCTTTCCCATTTACGGGTTTTTCTCTATTCGCCAAAACACATAACAAGCTTTCGAAAGATTCCTCTTGACCTTTTTCGAAGGCATTGATTTTATGGAAATTCAGCATTTCACACCCAATACAACTCAAACTGGTAAATTTGTTTCCTTAATCGCTTTTTATTTCTCATTTTATCCAATACAAGAGATATCGAGGCTTCTGTAGTTCTAATGGACAGGTCATATACATTGATGACATGCGATTCGATTTATACAAAATATTTCAAAATGCTTGTTCTGTAATTTGGTTGGAAGTGCTTCAGGTTAAGCGATACTCTATAATGGGAGAATGATATTTCCTGAACAATGGGTAGGAAGACCGTTGAGCAATGTTGTCATTTAATTCACAATTAAACCATCCTACAACAGTTAATTTCTCGCCGTATCCAGAACCTGATGAAAACTATGATAGGTTACACCGATTAGAATAGTTAAATTCTTC
>VXXH01000632.1 GCA_009835515.1 Candidatus Poribacteria bacterium | reverse complement strand
TGTCTATACTGTCGCTTTCAATGCGACTGGAGGAAACCTTGCGAGTGGCAGCGCCGATGGTACTATCCGTTTATGGAATACGACCTTCGGTGTGGTCCAGCGGACACCGCTAACTGGGCATACAGGGGCTGTCTTGAGTGTTGCGTTCAGTCCCGATGGGGACACAATCGCCAGTGGCAGCGGGGATGGTACTATCCGCGTGTGGAATGCTGCATCCGGTCAGCATAATTTGACCCTCGTAGGTCATGAGGGTGCTGTTTTGAGTGTCGCATACAGTTCCAGCGGTGGAACGATTACGAGTGCCAGTACGGATGGCACCATCCGATTGTGGGATGCTGTCTTCGGCGGGCACAGGCAGACACTAACAGGGTATACAGATTATATCAGCAGCGTCGCATTTAGTACAACTGCAGGAACGCTTGCAAGCGGTAGCGCGGACGGTACAGTGCATCTGTGGAACACGGACTCTGGCGTATCCACACACACGCTGACTGGACATACGGCTTGGGTCGGGAGTACTGCGTTCAGCCCGGATGGTAGTACACTCGTCAGTGCAAGTGACGATGGCACGATCCGTCTTTGGAATGTTTCCACCGGCACACACCGACAAACGCTTACGGAGCATGCAGATGCTGTCAGAAGTGTTGCGTTCAGCCCGGATGGTAGCATGCTCGCCAGTGCAAGTTTAGATAGCACCATTCGCCTATGGAACGCTGCCATTGGTAAACTCCAGCAGATACTGATGGGGCAGCCAGAGGGTATCCTGAGTGTTACGTTCAGCCCCGATGGGGACACTCTCGCAAGTGGCAGTAGGGACGGGTCTATCTATCTATGGGATGTTGCATCCGGTCAGCATGAGCAGACGCTGACTGGACATACGGATTATGTCAGGAGCCTTGTATTCAGCCCGGATGGTAGCACACTCGCAAGTGCGAGTGATGATGGCACCATCCGGCTATGGGACACCGCTTTCGGTGAGCATAAGCAGACGTTAACTGGACACACAGATTACGTCTTTAGCATCGCATACACTTCAGAGGGCGACACGCTCGTGAGCGCGAGTTTAGATGACACCATTCGTCTGTGGGATACTATCTCCGGGGCACATCGGCAAACCCTGATCGGACATACAAGGGGCGTTCTCGGCGTTACGATCAGTCCAGATGGTAACACACTCGCCAGTGCGAGTTTAGATGGAACTGTGCTTTTGTGGAACTTTACCCCGCCAACCAATATGTATGCAACTGTGAGTTTTTCGCCATCTCCAGTACAATCACCCGCTATCGGCGAGCAACTCACATTTGCTCTCAGTATTGCAGACGGAGGTGCCGTCTCAGGTTATCAGGCAACCGTCCGGTTTGACCCTTCTGCTGTCCGATTTCTTGAAAGCACGAATGGTGACTACTTGCTATCGGACGCGTATGCGGTGCCTGCGCTTGTCACAGAAAACAGAGTGACGCTTGCCGCAACCTCTCTCGCTGGCGAAACCAGCGGCTCTGGGACGCTTGCCACCCTTACGTTTGAGGCACTTGCCCCGAAAGCCTCCACGCTAACATTATCTAATGTACTCCTCACTGACAGGGCAGGTAGGATTTCGTACGTGCGAGTCAAAACTGGACAAATAACGGAACCCTTCCTCTCAGTAGGCGACTTGGACGGCAACGGTGTCGTAAACGTCCAAGATCTGGTCATCGTCGCCTCAAACTTTCACCAGACAGGCGACAATTTAGCGGATGTCAACGGAGATGGCATTGTTAATATTGTCGATCTCGCACTGGTGGCAGGTGCGATAGGGGATACCGCCGGTGCGTCGGCAGCGTGGAGCCGCGATGCGGAAATAACGCTTACAAGAAAAGATGTTCAGCAGTGGCTGCTTGAAGCACAACAAGTTGCGCTATCAGATCCCGCTTTCCAGCGTGGCATTTTAGTGCTGCAGCAACTCCTTGCAGTGTTGATGCCGAAAGAAACCGCACTACTTCCAAACTATCCGAATCCTTTTAACCCTGAGACATGGATACCTTATCAGTTGGCAGCACCCGCGGACGTGACGGTTAGTATCTATGCAGCACACGGCAAACTGGTGCGCACTTTAGCACTCGGACATCAACTTGCGGGTACCTATCAAGACCGGAGCCATGCAGCATATTGGGATGGTAGAAATGAACTTGGTGAACCCGTGGCGAGTGGCGTATATTTCTATACGTTAACAGCAGGAGATTTCACAGCAACCCGAAAAATGGTAATTACGAAGTAGCGAACACCTTGTGTATATTTAGCTGGCGGGGTTTGAAATCCCGCCCATACTGATAGAATCGACAACCGATAAGCTGAATACCGCTGGATATTTTGATGCCGCCGCACCGCCGCACCTATAGCAACGCATCTGCCAATGCTGTAAAATCGGTTACCGTTACATCAGGTTGGTACGGTGTCTCTTCGTATGGCAGTAGGTAACGGTTAACAAACGCCCCCTTATAACCGCATGCCCGCGCCCCCATGATGTCAAACGAATTCGCTGATACCATGAGACACTCGTTGACTGCAAGCCCCAACTTCCCTGCAGCGGCACGATAGACCGCTGGATGCGGTTTAAACGCACCAACCGATGTAACAGAGATTACGTCGTCGAAATCCCACACAACGCGTTCTCTAACAAGGTAGTCCAAAAACGACGGATCCCCGTTGGATAAAATGACTAACCGATACCGGGATCGCAGCCGTGAAAGTGCAGCCAAAACTTCTGGGAACGGAGAAAGCTGCTCCCACCCGTGCATAAACTCTTTTACCGTATCCGGCAAGACATCAATACTGTTCTGCCTGAGTGTGTAATGCAATGCGCGGCGCACCGTTTCCAGATAACCGCTATGCCCAAGCATCATAATTGTGTCCTGATACTGCTCAATTCGCTGCCTGTAACGCCACTGCGCCCAAAATTCATCCGCAGATACATCCGCTGCAGCGTGGGCATCCAACGATTCGCTAATAAACGGCGTAAGACTGCCGCCTAAATCCAAGATTGTGCCGAACAGGTCAAAGGTCAGTGCTTTTGTCTCTGTGAAATTTGCCATAATAAATAGTTGTCAGTTATCAGTCGTCAGTTAAAGAGTTGGCAGTCGTCAGTTGTCAGTTAAGGAGGTTTGTTGTTACTTGAACAGTAACCTCAACTGCCACAAGAATCCTCTTAACTGAAAACTGATAACCGATAACTGATAACCATTAATCCATTCAAATCTGCTATCCTAATTCGACTGTCCGTCCGGTCGCCATCGCTTCAAAGGCAGCATCAATAACACGCATCTGATTCACGCAGCTTTCGGGTGAGATACGGTGTGATTTACCAGTCGCTAAAACTTCGCACATGTGCTCCAATTGCAATGCGAACTGGAAACACGGTTCAAACTCGATGACTTCTCTACCCTCTCGTGTCGTCAGCTCAATATTGACAGGGGAGTTCTCATTGTTCCACGCCGTCTCAATCCTAAGCATGCCTCCGAGTCCAGCCATTTCGGCGTACTGTCCGCCAGCACAATTAAAACCGGTAGAAATCTGGGCAACCCGTTCACCGGGAAATACTAACAGTAGGTAGGAACCGTCGTCTACTTCTAATCCGGCTTGAGACATTCCTGATACCCGAATGGGTTCAGCACCAAACATGAATCGCGCATGGTGGATATTGTAACACGCTAAATCGTAAATACTACCGCCACCCTTCGCTTTATTAAACCGCCAATTCGCCTCAGGCTTACGTGTCTCTGGTCCGCCGCCGCCGCCACCGGTGCAGAAAGTGCTGCGAAGCACCTTAAACTCCCCGATTGCCCCGGAATCGATTAATTCTTTCGCCTTGAGGTGCATCGGATGATGCCGAAATTTAAACGCTTCCGCCACGATAACGCCGTTTTCTTGGGCTGCTCCGACGAACGCTTTCGCCTCCGCTGCCGTTGACGTAAACGGCTTTTCACACAAGATCGCTTTGACTTGGCGGGATTCTGAAAGCTGGATACCGACCTCAGCGTGGAAGGCACCCCACGTACAGATAATAGCGATGTCCAAGTCCTCAGCATCTAACATCTCTTCCAAAGCGAGATACTGGTGCTCAGGTGCCACATCAAATCGCTCACCGAAACCGGTTAACGTATTTTCTGACACATCACAGATCGCCGCTAATTCCGCGCTCGGTGCTTGTTGACATGCACTGCCGTGCGCGTTTGCAATGCCCCCTGTTCCGACAAGTCCAACACGGTAAGGAGTATTTGTTGACATAATAGTTCCTTTCTCTGTTATGTTGCTGTTAAGGGATAACCGTTTTCAACGATTGCTTTTTTCAGAAACTCAAATTCGTAGTGCGGTAACGAGGCACCGGGTTCCAATTCAGCGAAATCTTTTTTCCACCGTGCTACCGCATCTGCACGGACGATGATCCTCCCCAACGGGATATCCAAAAACGCCTCAAGTGCCTTAAGCACCCGCTCCTGATCCAAAACAAAGTCCTCAAATCGAATCTGAATAACATTTTTAGGCATCGGCGTTGCTTGCATGAGTTGATATTGATAGATCCAAGAAATGGCGCGTCTCTCATAAATGTTGTCCGTTTCAGGATACACAACGCCAAAATCGCGAAGGTCATCCGTTTTGTGGCTGCCCCGAATACAATCCCGCGGATCCCGAATCCAGTGGATATACTTCATCTCTGGAAACATACGGACTATCCACGGATACACAAGCGTCGTCTCCGGAATTTTCCAACCTTTATGGGCAGCCGGATCCTGTAGCACATCCGCCAAATAGGTGTTAATGAGCCGTTCAAACTCTGGATCCATCGGCATCGTAAATAGGGGATCAAAATCCCATGAGAGGCCACCCTCCCATTTGACATATTGTGCCATAACTCGGCAGGCATCATACATCGCATGCGGTGGGATCTTATCGCCAGAAGGGTTAATTTGGCTCCCCATGAAAACGCCACTGGCGTATAATGTATGCGAAATGGCGCGCGTCCCCGAGTGACCGCGCCCAATCACTGTGATTAAATTTTCCATAGTAGATAGCAGTCAGCTATCAACACTTACCGACAACCGATAACCGCTGCGTCTTATATCAAATCGACT
>VXXH01000835.1:3584-5121 GCA_009835515.1 Candidatus Poribacteria bacterium | reverse complement strand
TAAGTATTACACAAACAGTGTTTTTTTTCAAGGTTTCTACGAAGTTTGAAAAGCAAACTACAAAGGAGTGTCAAAATGAGACTGATTTATGTTTGTATAGCTACACTGTTCCTCGTTGTTTCGTTAATTGCTTTCGCCGAGAAAGTTGAAGTTACTAATATAGAAGACAATAAGAACGGTGCTTATCAAGCCGTCGAGTTGGAAGAAAAGGGGAAATTTTTCCACGATAGGGACTACACGATTACGAACATCCCGAAGGAGTTTCTTGGATTGACACAAGTCTCCACTTCAGCAGACTGTCCCGGCGGCCAGGACTACCGACTTACGTTTGAAATTGACCGACCAGCTTATGTCTACCAAGCATGGGATAGCCGTCATAAACGCCCTGAAGATCGCGGTCAAGAACCGAAGGGTTGGTTTACAGACGGATACACCGATACCGAAAAAACGCTGGTCCTTGATGCCCCACATCCACCCGTCGAGTATTTTATCTACAAATCCAATGAACCGTATCCGGAAGGAGAAGTAGAGTTGCTTGGTATTGACGAGGTTATTGGAGACCCGGTTATCATGTGGACGATCTTCGTTGAAGAGGGGCAGCTTCCGGTGAGTCCAGTTGGAAATTTAACCACAACTTGGGGCGACATCAAGACCGATTAGCAACTGTGTGGTTCAAACTGAATTCCATCATAGGCGGACTTCTCAGTCCGCCTTTTATTGATCTACTGTTTCAAATTCGCACGACGGGAAAACCCTTGCCAGTGATAGCAAGGATGGCACGGTACTCCTATGGGATTGGGAGGAAATCATCACTAAAAGGGAGCAGGAGAACAGATAGAGTTTCTGGGAAGGGACACCTACCGGACCTGAAGAAAACTGAGATTACCGGTTTAAACCAAACTGCCCTACCTTGGTTGGGGGATAGAGAAACGGTTAAAAACGTCCTAATAGATGATGCACGCGCCACCGGCACAGACACTTCCAGCTTGCTGTGTGACATCGCCAGCGATGTTGTCCGCCTCGCCTGCCTCAAACTCAGCAACAAGAGACATTGCCTTATCTGTCAGTTCTGATAGACTGAGTTGGAGCGTGTCACTCTGTGTGAAAGTCACGGTACATCCTGAAAACGTGATAGCAACACAGAAGAGACCGAGCAGCAGAAAAAGAAAAACACGTTTGTGTATCATAATTAAACCTCAACTTTCCGAAGATCCGCTTGATCCAGTGTATTCGTACCTAAATCGAGCTTACCCGCCGTATTGATGTGGTTCGCGAGCTTAGACACAGAATCTAACTCCATCTCCTCGCGTTTCTGGTTGACTGTCTGAAGCACCAATACGTCAAGAATAACAGGGTCGGCACTGATAAAAAGACTATTGTATTTCCACGCGCTTTCGGCGTGATATGTCGGCCCTCTATCGAACGAAGCGACCAGCCCATCAACGATATTAAGAACAAGTTTCTCCTTCAGGACCTTATGCTCCAGAATCTCGGCAATAGCCGGGTTGCAATAGCGCGGTTTTCCATGGAATCGGCG
>VXXH01000835.1:0-3574 GCA_009835515.1 Candidatus Poribacteria bacterium | reverse complement strand
CCCGAACGCGAGATTCTTTAAACATCCGCTCACACCCGCCATCGCATGGTGCTTCAAAACGGGGACATTGATGAGCACATCAACCTGCTGGGTAACAATTCGGGAATACCGAGAACGGGTGCTTTCATTCTCTCGACGCGTAATACTATCCTTTTCGCTCTCATAAAACACTTCATCGTCATACCCGATGCCTTCCGTGTCGGAGGCAACAGTTCGCACATCGGTCTCATCCTTGTTGATTGGATAACCGGCGTTCAAGAGATGGTCTTCAAACCGGTCCCAGATAATAATCTGTTTCCGAAGCACACCGGCACCGTATAAACCCTCAACGATTTTATCAACGATGATGGAATGTGTGCTGAGTTCTGGTCCAGCAAGCGGGTTGATTTTTATGCCGACAATATCATCGGGTAGCACAATATCTCGCCACGCCTCTTTAGCGGAGGAACGTCCCGTCAGCTTCATCATCGCCTGATCCATCAGTTCACTCACGGCATCTTCATCAAGCTGATCGTTGTCCCAAACCTTTTTACCAATAGCCTCAACGACAGGCGTAAGAGGCACTGTCTCTGTAGCAGTGTCGGGCTGCAATTGTCCACTACTCAACTGTGCGAACGCTGGAAGTGTGCTAAGCGCGCCCCCGATACCGCCGACACCGGCAGCAAGTCGAGTTAAGAACTGCCGGCGATCAAGCCTGTTTTGATCATGCTCCATCTCTTGGCTGTCAGCAATAATGTCTGCTATGACCTTGTCGTTAGGTTTCATCAAAGTTTACCCAATTCCGTGAGAATTTCCGCTGTTGGCACACGCACCGCTACACCATTAAGGGATTTCCAAGCGACTGTCCCGTCCTTCCGAACGATATAGGCGGCAGGACGTGCGATCCGATTGTTGCCAGGATCGACGACGTTGTAGGCAGTGATCGCCTTTTTGTCCTTATCGGAAAGCACCGGAAATTTGAGCCCGTGATTTTGAACCGTCTGTTTGGTATCGCCTTCGTTATCGGAACTGATAGCGATGAGTTCCGCGCCTGCAGCTTGAATCTTCGCATAGTTGTCTTGCAACTCACCGAGTTGCCCTCTGCAGAACGGTCACCAGCCACCCCGGTAAAAAATAAGGACGACGTTTTTATCAGCAGCATAATCAGCAAATGCGTGTAATTTACCGTTGCCATCTGGTAATTCAAAGTCCGGTGCCTGGCTTCCAATACTCAACCCTTGACCTGGATCCAACTTTTCGGGTTCCTGGAGTGCGGTGAGTTCAACAGTCAGTTCCAGTGTTTCATCAGCTGGTATCGGATGCACTGCCACTTCCTTATCTTCGTAGCCTACGTGCGCAATTGTCAACGTAAAGGGTTGCTGCACAGGTAGATTTTCAAAGGTGAAAATCCCAGATGCCGTTGTTAAGGTATCGTAAACTTTCCCAGCGTCATCTGTAAGTTGGAGGTTGACCCCAGCAAGCGGTTCACCCGATGCTTCGTTTGTCAAAACACCGCGCAGATGTGAAACAGGCGTTTCTAATGCGGCAAGTGCAACTTTGTCAAGTGAAATACTCTGGTCTGGAATGACGGTAACGTTCAACTCCGTCGTTTGGTATCCTTTGGCTGAAATCTGGACAGTGTAGTCTCCCGGTTCAGCTTCCTTAACGTGATATTTTCCGATTCCCTGTTGTGTAGAAGAGTGGATGTTCGCGTCCGTACTTGTTGCCTTCACGCCGTGCATTTCAAATTCAATTTGTGCAAGGATTTGCCCGGCTTTCAACAAACGCATGTAGATAGTTACGCCTTCGATTAATTCAACATCACCATAAAAAGATCCTGTGGCGGTGGTTTCAATCGAGGTGGTATCCAGGGTTTCCTCAATGGGGTTCTCCGTCCCGCAGTTCAAGCCTGCAAATAACAGAAGCGCGAACGCCAACATTTGTATAGCAAGTTTTCGGTTTGCAAGCTGCACCGCCCTCTGTATAGCAAGTTTTCGGTTTGCAAGCTGCACCGAAAAAGTCAGTATCCGTTTCATTGTCTTTCCCCTATCTGCCTATCCGCTGCTTGATTCTGCCCCACGTCGTTGTCAGTTTGTTTACAGGTTCAACAGCAGCCGCAGTTTCAACCCCGTCGCTCATGAGAGCATCCATATCCTCTTCTTCCAGAGCGACATTGAAGAGGGCAACATCATCAATAATGCCTTCAGTATACCGGTCATAGTGTCGTGCGACATGAAACACGCCTTCACTGGTGCCGTATCCGTCTTTTGTGTTGAAATCAACCTCGGCTTCCATTTTGCCATCTACCCATATTGAGGCTTTACCAGCATCTGCATCCGCTCTACCAGCGATAAAGTGCCATTTTTCGTCGGCAATAGGCGTAGTACCATGGGCAGGAAAACTGGTACCGGCACCATCCCGCAAATAGAGACTTACGGTGTTTTTAGCTCCGTTGTCCCAAAGCAGATACCACGGTGTCGCCTGTGATGTATCCTCGTAGTTTTTGCCGACGAGCGAACCGCCGACCTTGCTGCCTTTGAAATAGCAGGTGATTGTGAAAGATACTCCCGCCTTAAACCCGACAGTACCTGAGTGCGGCACTTCAACCCAATTGCTAACACCATCAAACTCAAGGGCTTTACCGAATTTTCCATCTACCCACTTCGCACCATGGATTTCACCATCGTTCCCGTTTCCTGATGCGTCTGCGGCGGTACCACCTTTCCCTTCGTTAAAGAGCCACATTCCGGTGATATTATCCGGATTAATTTTGGCAAGGCCCGGCAGTGCTATGAACAAAAAGACTGCCATAAAACTCGCAAGCACTATTCGTACACTTTTACATAAAAACATCAGGCTTCCTCCTTAGATACAAAACAAAATCGTTCCCAATTCACAACTTCAGCCACATGACCGTGAAATACTTTCTATCTTATAGTATACCACCCACAATGCACCCATGTCAAATAGAAACATAGGATACTCAGTTTCTGTCTTAGTTGCCAACCGTTTCACTTTTCTTATAAAAAATAAGGCACAGTTGGCTAAATGAAGGATTCACAATTCACTAAAGTATCGCAGGTCACTATCAAGAGGACTCTACTTCGCTGATTTAAGTTTACCCCAAGTGGTAGTGGTTTTTCCTGCAGCATCTACTGCCAAAACACCTTCAATGCCATTGCCGAGTGTCTTAACTTCATCCGCAGAGAGTGGCACATTAAAGATGACAATTTCATCAATGATCCCGCCCCAATGACACCGCCCCTTACCAGCATTACACCCCGCATCTGCGCCGATATAAACCGCTTCAAAAGAATCCCAAGGTTGTCCTACTGCGTCTGCACTGTTTTGTAGTTCACCATTAACGTAGATATAGATTTTTGTGCCATCCCAGACCCCAACAAGGTAAACCCATTCATTTTCGGGAAGTGGGTCTCCGAGTGCTTCAAATCTCTCAGGCGCGCTCTTGATACGATAATGAAAGGAAGCTTGGTTAATTCGCCCACCCACATTTTCATGGGCACCGGTTCCAAGTAGATATTGCGACCAACTTGAACATCCATGTCCTTTCCATATAACGCATTTTCCGTTGGGA
>VXXH01000623.1 GCA_009835515.1 Candidatus Poribacteria bacterium | reverse complement strand
ACTCAAATCAGATAATGTCTATATTTACTTTTTGAGAGGTTGTGAAAAGGTGGAATTGGGACGCTATGAAGAAGCAATTGCTGACTTTGATATAGGTCTCCAACTCAACCGAAACAATGACCTTGCTTACCATGCTTATTACATACGTGGGTATGTGTATCATGAATTAGAATACTATGAAGAGGCAATCGCTGACTTTGATGAAGTCATTAAAATCTCTCCAGATGATGCTCACCCATACTTCATGAGAGGCTATGCTAAGGATGGATTAGAACGCTATGAGGAGGCAATCGCCGATTTTGATAAAGGTATCCAACTTAATCCAGATGATGCTTATGTATACTTCAGGCGAGGTTCGGCTAAGATTAGGTTAGAACGCTATGAGGAGGCAGTCACTGATTTTGATAAAAGCATCCAACTCAAATCAGATTTAGCAGAATCCTACTTCATGCGTGGACATGTAAAATACGAACTGAACCAATACAAAAATGCGATTCTCGATTTCAATGACAGTATAAAACTTAATCCAGATGATGCCCATGCTTACCTCATAAGAGGTTTAGCTAAAAGTAGGTTAGAACACTATGAAGAAGCGATCGTTGATTTTGATAAAAGTATTCAACTCAATCCAGATGATGCTTACACCTACTGCAGGCGAGGTTCAACCAAGATTAGGTTAGAACACTATGAGGAGGCAATCACTGATTTTGACGCGGGTATAATACTTGCGCCGAATAACGCTCACGCTTACTTTGACCGTGGCCGCGCTAAGATTGGATTAGAGTACTACGAGGAAGCGATCGCTGATTTTGATAAAAGCATCCAACTCAGTCTAGATGATGCTTATGTTTATTTTAGGCGAGGTTCGGCAAAAATCGAGTTAGAACGTTATGAAGAGGCAATCACTGACTTTGATAAAAGCATTCAACTCAGCCCAGATCAAGTCCAAGTTTATTTTTTGCGAGGTTATGCCAAATATGGGCTAAAACAATATGAAGAAGCTATTCCCGATTTCGATGAGACCATTCGATTAAAGCCAGACTATGCCGCAGCCTATAACAATCGAGGACATTTGAAAAATAAACTTGGGCAATATGAATCTGCACTTGCTGACTGCGATGAATCCATTCGTCTAAATTTTGATGATGCCTGGCCGTATGCCAATAGAGGATTTGCGAAAGTTAAGTTAGGTCAAATTGAGTCTGCTCTTACTGACTGTGAGGAAGCGATTCGGAGAGATCCTTTTTTGGCAGAAGCATATCACACGCGAGGTGAAGCCTATCGTCTCTTAGGCAGAACTCAGGAGGCAAAAGCAGATTACCAGAAAGCGTTGGAATTAGCAGAACAAGATGATAATCAAGACCTCAAAACCGAGATTGAACAATCGCTTGAAGAACTTGACAATACGGAATAGACAGTAGTATAAATACACGCGGCGGAGCGACCCGCCGCACAACTTACCCTAATCAAACCGGGATGTAATCTCAGGCGGTGGATCCCCAACAACTGACTTTCCATCTTTCAACAACGGCTCCGCATTGCCCCAGAGACGGCTTCCGTCGTGTGAAAGCAGCGGCTCCGCGGAATACTGTGCGAGATAGGCACGCCGCAGGTTGTTTGTATAATTCGTCCCGCTGCAGTGGAAATTGACGCTCGTAAACGCCACAATACTCCCCGCAGGTACGATAGCAGGGACACCCTTCTCCGGTCCGAAATAGCCCACCATATCATTGCTTTCATCGTCACGGATGTGCTTTACCCATGAACGGATACCGATGTTGGAAAACGGCATGACGTAGACCGTCCCGTTCTCCTCGGACATATCATCCAGTGCACACCAACAGGTGAGATACGGTTTGTGATCGGGATAACCGACGTACCCCGAATCCTGATGCCAACTGAACTTCATCCCCTCTTCTGCACCTTTGACGACATACTGTTCCCAGAAGAGATACGCCGTATCGCCTAAGGTGGCACGACAGACATCTGCCATCAAGTCGCTGAATAGGAATTCGCGGAGTTTTGGTTGTTTTCTGAAGCAGTTTGAAACGAAATACCGCTTCCCGCGATGGTTGAGACCGAGTACATCTGTGTCCTGCCGCGCCATCTCAGCATCCGCCTGATTGATAAAGGTCCCACATTCACCGCGAAGCAATTCCAGCAGCGGTTCCGGGATAACATTTTCTAAAATGAAATAGCCTTCCTCTTGGAATTGCTGTTTCTGTGCATCGGTTATGTTCATTTTTTTAATTATTCAGTTTCTGCTCTACTAATTTTAGGTTTGGTTTGTAGTAGGGCGATTCATCGCACGTTCCAATACTAACAACGGGCAATAATGCACTTCGCATTTGGGGTTTTTGCAAACGCTAAAATCCAATGCGAAGAAAGTGTTTCTTCGTGTACGCCGTAAAATTGCCTTACTACGAACAGGATTCACCTCTAATTTTAAACCGGACGAAGCACTACAAACGGGCTTCTATTCAATATTGACTCGGCGGACGATCTGACCGTTGCTCTCCCAATAGGTGTGCTTTCCGGTGATGTGGTCAGAGTCTGCGGCAGGTTGGATATTCCCCTTGGTATCAACAGCTCTGGCGACAACGGTGTGTTCACCCTTTGATGGATTGTTCCAATCGAGATGCCAGATTTTCCACGCGAATTCCGCGTCCTCTTCTGGGTCAATCGTCGCCTTTTGCCATGCGCCGCCATCAATACTCACCTCAACGGTAGCAATAGGCGCGCCCCACGCTGCACCGTAGATACGGTACTTGTCGCCGATATGCGTTACTTTCGCCGCTAACGATTTCAATTGTGTTCTGCCGACCGAGGTTTCCATCCAGACCGATTCGCCATCGGGACGTTTCTCCTCACGCATCGTGACATAATCGCGTCCCATGAATCTCCCCATATACCGAGTATCCCGCACTTCAATACGCTTAAGCCACTTGACACATGCGATGCCGTACCACCCCGGGGCAATCAGGCGTAGTGGCGCGCCGTTGTCGTGTGGTAACGGTTCCCCGTTCATCTCATAGCAGAGAAGCATTGTATCTTCCAGTGCGTCTTCAACGGACATACTACGTGCGAAGTTTTGACGCATCTTGACCTTCCGCCGTTCCTCTTCACCGACATCGTGTCCGAAGAAGATCACCTCAATACCGTTTTCTTGGATACCGGCTTCCTTGAGAATCGGCGCGAGGGGGGTACCAGCCCATTTTGCGTTGCCAATTGCCCCAGTAAATGTCGGAAATCCGTGGTTGCCGGAGCATTCGAGCGTAAAGGTTACCTCTTGCCGAAGCCGCGCTTTAATGTCGTCAATCGTGAGCATCAACGGATTATCAACCAAGCCGCTCACTTCTAACTTCCACGTCGCGAGATCAACTTCAGGCTTGCCGTAGTGTGAAACGTTGAAGAATTCAGCGTTCGGCGTAATGAAGGTATCAAATTTGCTCCAATCCAGTCGTCCTTGTTCTGGGGGCGGTTGATCGATGAACGGGATCAGTTCTTCACCCTCACGGCTTGGGAAGGCATAGACTGCCCACGGACTGAGTAGCAGTCCTGTAAGCGTTAAACCGCTGCGCCGCAAAAAATCTCTACGCTCCATGGTGCCTCCTCATTTTTCTTTCAGTAGACGCTGTTTAGGCTTTCATCGCCGCATCATAGTTGGCGTTAACCTGTTTCCAATTAACGATCTTACCCCATGCATCAACATAATCGGCGCGTCGGTTCTGGTAGTTCAGATAGTAGGCGTGTTCCCAGACATCAAGACCAAGGATAGGTGTATGTCCCTTCATTAAAGGACTATCCTGATTCGATGTTGAATAAATCTGCAACTTTTTCTTATCGTCAACGACAAGCCATGCCCACCCTGACCCGAAATGCGTTTTCGCGGCTTTGGCGAACATCTCGCTACCAGCATCGAACGATCCAAACGTGGCTTGAATGGCTTCGGCAACTTTCCCTGTAGGTCCTCTGCCTTCGGGAATCATAATGCTCCAGAAAAGTGTATGATTGGCGTGTCCGCCGCCACTGTTGATAACGGCTTGGCGGATGTCTGCTGGCACTTTATCAATATTCCGAAGCAACCCTTCAATCGACATGTGCTCCAAATCGTGATGATGCGCAATCGCTGCATTGAGTTTATTAACATAGCCTCGGTGGTGTTTTCCGTGATGGATCTCCATCGTGCGTTTGTCAATGTGAGGTTCAAGCGCATCGTACGGGTAGCGGAGTTTTGGCAGCGCATGGCCATGGCTATGTGCCTGCTCGTGGTGGTCTGCGTAAAGGCGCAGCGGACTGTTCGCGAGCAGCAGTCCTGCGACTGCTGTGCTACCTTGAATTAAAAAATTTCTACGGTTCATGATTTCTCCTTCTCCTGCTGTTTTGAATAGCATTTTAGCAGGATTTTAGGTTTGTGTCAATATAAAATTCAGTTGATTTTGGTAAAGAGATGTGGTATGTTGATTGCAAGGACAAGAAACAATAAAGGAGATAGTATTTTATGTCTAAAGAACTTTCCCGCCTTGAATCTGTTAAATTAAATGATATTTGGCCCGACGAGGCTCAGAATTTCACACCGTGGTTAGCAGAGGAGGAAAACCTGATTCTCCTTGGCAAAGAGTTAGATATGGATCTTGAATTTGAAGCACAAGAAATAAACGTTGGAAAATTCCGAGCCGATATCCTGTGCAAGAATACAGTAGATGATTCATGGGTAGTAATTGAAAACCAGTTAGAACGGACTAACCATAAACACTTAGGCCAAATTCTGACCTATTCAGCGGGTTTAAATGCCTACACAGTTATCTGGATCGCGAAGGAATTTGAACAAGAGCATCTCTCGGCACTTAACTGGTTAAATGAAATTACGCATGAACGTTTCCGGTGTTTTGGGATAGAAATTAAAGTGTGGCAAATTGGGGATTCTGATTGTGCACCACAGTTTGATATTGTCTGTAAACCTAATGATTGGAGCCGTACTGTAAATCAGGAAACGCAACACGCTATGGACAAAGATGTCTCAGAATTTAAACAACTGCAGAAAGAATTCTGGACGGAACTGCGCGACTATATGATTCAGAAAGATAGTTCAGTTAAACTCCGCAAGCCGAAACCGTCAAAT
>VXXH01000834.1 GCA_009835515.1 Candidatus Poribacteria bacterium | reverse complement strand
ATTTAATCCAAGGTTTGGACAATTTTGATGATATTAGAGAAAATAGGCGGTTTTGAGAAGATTTTAGGACGATGAAAGTGTAAGGCGCATAACAGATGCGCCTTTTAGAAAGATAGTGTAGGTGCTGACAATCAGAGGCGTTCAGTTTTCCATAATTGCGATTTTCACTGGCGGGTTCTTCTTGTAGGAACGAGTTGTGCTCGCGACTTTCACTGACGGAAACTGACAACTAAATACCTCTGTTTTCGTCTTGACACAGGAAGATAGGAATGATATGCTATGCTACACTTTAGTTATTTTCGGCACCTTCATCAATCCAATCAATGAAGAGTTGGATTTGGTCTGCGTCCAACGGGGGACCGCCAGGGGGCATGCCGCCGCCATCAATACGTTTGACAACAAGACTGCCTTCGCCATTACCGGCGACAAATGCAGCGCCACCATTTCCGCCTTTTTTGAAGGGATCGTATTTGCTGAGGTCCAACCCTGTAAAATGCCCGGCGACGTGGCATCCTGGAATAGCACATCTTTCGGCAAGGATAGGCTGAATATCGTCTTTAAAAGAGACTTTTGGTTCTTCAACGACAACGGGTTCCTCAATGACCACTGGCTCTTCTGGCTGGGGTTCAGGCGTTGTCGTCGGTTGTAGGACATCTGTCATACCGGTGGTATCTTCAGTGATGTCGCCTTCGTCGCCACAACTCGCGATGAAGATTGCAGCAAGAAGTATACTAATTGCCAAAACAGGGATAGAAACAGCACTCGCGTGCCAATTACGCGAATGCAGAGAAGATAAACTGATCACAATAGAATTCTCCTTTTCTGAGAATGTGTTCTTAACATGAATTTCGCTATGTTTATATAGAATACCACGATATACGGGAGATGTCAACATGAAAATTTTGATTAACACCGACATTATGCTGGAACAACAGCAGCAGATCGAATCCGTTTCTGACAACCTTTCACTTGTGAAACCACAGAATTCAGAAGAGGCACTGCGTGAAATGGTGGATACCGATATCGTGTTCGGTGGGTTCAACCGCTCGCTTTTTGAAAATGCGAAGCGGCTGAAATGGGTGCAAGTGCTTTCAGCAGGTGTTGACGGCTTGCTGTTCCCGGAATTTGTCAAGAGCGATGTTATTCTAACAAGTGCAAAAGGCTTCGTTGGTCCACATCTGGCAGACCAAACGTGGGCTTTACTCCTCGGACTATTACGGGGCATCGGACGCTCAGTGCGCGAGCGGACATGGGATAACCGGATGTCAATCCGCCTCGCGACGTGGGAATTAAGCGAACGGACGCTCGGTATCATCGGACTCGGCGGTACAGGTATTGATGTCGCCCGCCGGGCACAAGGGTTTGATATGCGCGTCATCGCTGTCGATCCGGAAACGGTTGAAGCTCCGTCATTTGTTCATGAAGTCTGGAAAATGGATCGGTTCCATGACCTGCTTTCAGAATCAGATATTGTCGCTATCTGCGCGCCGCTGACACCGGAGACGCACGGTATGTTCGACGATGCAGCGTTTGAACAGATGAAATCGCACGCGTTGCTCATCAACGTCACACGTGGCAAGATTGTAGATGGACCGGCATTGCTCCGGGCACTCACTTCAGGAAGCATTGGCGGTGCAGGATTGGATGTTACACCTGAGGAACCGCTGCCTACTGACAGCCCCCTATGGGATCTACCGAATGTAATTATTACACCGCACGTCGCTGGGGGTTCGCCAATTCGTTTGGATCGGTCGGTTGGACTGTTCTGTGACA
Source organism: Candidatus Poribacteria bacterium (assembly GCA_009835515.1). Lineage (GTDB taxonomy): Bacteria > Poribacteria > WGA-4E > WGA-4E > WGA-3G > WGA-3G. The sequence goes on along the minus strand of VXXH01000834.1, from coordinate 3,351 downwards.
ACTTAGAACGACTGCTCGTTGGTAAACCGCTTCTCAGCGTGATTGATAAAGAGAAGGGATATTAGCAGCGAATTTGGCTGTGTCCGCTGGCATAACATGATCGGATTAGTTCTCTGAACTTTTGATTGTGCCCCACGTCACAGCCATCTTATTTAGCGGTTGTACTGGTAATGAATCACCAACCCAGCGCGGCAAAATAGGGAGACTATCCTCCAGAAGTACTAAACGCCGAACTTTCTGGGACGCAAACGAATAGATGTAGAGCCCATAATTACCAAAACCTATATCAACAGAGAATACAAGATATTTGCCATTCGGGGACCAATCCACTTGAAAGAACTGCCGCAAGCCGCGATTGGCAATTTCTTCGAGGAGGTTTATTCCATTCGCATTCACCACAAATATGCCTTCATGAACGTGCTCGACTACTTTTCGGTGGTTCCGCCCTTCAATATCCGCAACAAATACGCCTTCATGAAGTGGTGTGTAGGCAATCTTTTTACCGTCCGGGGAGAATGCATAGAACGGGTAACGGCTTAAGAAACCCGCACGTTCAAGGAATGGCAAATGTTTCTTGGGTTTCTCCTGTCCATTGACATTCGACTCCCAGATCTCCTGAAGCCTGTCCGTTGAAGCGAGATTGTAGAACACAGATTGCGCATCTGGCGCCCAGACAAAACCTATGGGGCTTTCGCCAATGGGGTGGGGTAACTTCCGTTTCTGTCGTCCATCCGGCGAGATTAGAAAAATTTCTGTGTCCAGATCGCGGCCGCCTCGTATCCTTTGTGGACTGCCAGCATAGACAATCCAACGTCCATCTGGAGACCAAGAGATATCCACGTAAGAATGGAATTGCAATATGATAGAACGGATTTTCTTACCAGTGTGGAGGTCTCGGATATGGAGAAGATTACGGCGATCCGGGTCGCGGTCTACCGCTGCCAAAAAGCGTCCATCCGGCGAAGGTGTCGAAATACCTTCTTCCGTAATGCGCGTAGGTGTAGGTACGGTATCATTCGGATGTATCGTGTAGGTGGTCCCCCGATAGGCGTAGACGATCATACCTTCTGCCCAACAGGGCAGATTCGGGCAAGTACCTGATAGAAGAATTATTACCGAAAACAGAAAAATCAAGCGATGTGTGTTCATTAGGGAGCCCTCATTTAAAAAATAGCTGCACGAACAGCCAAGGTTAAGGTGCGTTGATTAATTACCAAACATCTTTCTCTACATTATTTGTATCGGCAATTCCTGTGCCAATAGGAAACGGAAAAATAAATTAATCAGTCTCTGTTTTACGTTTGAGACTCCCCCACGTCACAGCCATTTTATTTGACGGCTGCACTGGCAATGAATCACCAACCCAGCGCGGCAAAATAGGGAGGCTATCCCGCAAAAGGACTAAACGCCGAGCTTCCTCGGACGCAAACGAGTAGATGTAGAGACCGTAATTACCGTCAAGCGTCTCAGCAGAAAACACAAGATGTTTGCCATTCGGCGACCAATCCACCTGAAAGAACTGCTGCAAGCGGTGATTGACGAATACTTGGATACCTACCCCCACAGCATCCGGAAATACGTTTTCATGAACGCGATCCGTTACTTTTCGGTGGTTCTTCCCCTCAGCATCTGCAACAAATACGCCTTCATGCAGCGATGTGTAGGCTATCTTTTTCGCGTTTGGCGAGAAACTATAGAACGGGTAACGGCTTAAGAAACCCGCACCTTCATGGAATAGCAAATGTTTCTTCGGATTTTCCTGACCATTAATTTTCGACTCCCAGATTTCCTGACGCCGGTCTATTGAAGCGAGATTGTAGAACACAGATTGCGCATCTGGTGCCCAGACAAAACCTATGGGGCTTTCGCCAATGGGATGGCGTAACTTTCGCTTATGTCGTCCATCGGGTGAAATTAGGAAAATTTCGGTGCCCAGGTCACGCCCAGCTCTTAATCTTTCTATATTACCAGCATAGACAATCCAACGTCCATCTGGAGACCAAGAAATATCGACGTAAGAATGGACTTGCAGTATGATGGAACGAATTCTCTTGCCGGTGTGGAGGTCTCGGATATGGAGGAGATTACGGCGATCCGGGTCGCTGTCTACCGCCGCTAAAAAGCGACCATCCGGCGAAGGCGTAGAGATACCTTCTTCTGTAATGCGCGTGGGTATGGTATCATTCGGAGCCATCATGTAGGTAGTCCCCCGATAGGCGTAGACGATCATACCTTCTGCCCAACAGAACAGACCCGTACAAAAATCCAATAGAATTATGAGCGAAAACAGTAGCCTTAAGTGACGTGTGTTCATTCGGTGATCCTTGGCAGCATTCAACTTAACTCAGCAATCCTGACGAGTTGTTTCCCGATATTGCCACCTTTTAGCATGCTAATGAACGCCGCTGGTGCGTTTTCGATGCCTCCTTCTTCGATCGTTTCCCGATATTTCAGTTTGCCCTGGCGCAACCATTCTGCCATCTCGACGAGTGCCTCTGCGTGCCGGTCGGCGTATTCAGAGACGAGGAAGCCTTCGATTCTCGAGCGTTTGGTAATCATATGCCAGAGGAAACGGGGTCCCGTCTCCGGTTTTTCTAAATTATACTGAGAAATTTGTCCGCATATAACGACACGTCCCTTGATCCTTAAATTGGGGAAGACGACATCTGTGATCTCGCCGCCGACGTTGTCAAAATAGACATCAATACCATCAGGCAGAAGTGTCTGGAGTTCTGTGTGATAATCGGAGACCTCTTTATAATTAAAAGCCGCATCGAAGCCGAGTTCATTGACGATATAATCGACCTTCTCATCGGTGCCAGCGGAACCGACAACCCGGCATCCTTTAATTTTCGCAATCTGTCCGACGACGGAACCGACTGCACCTGCGGCACCAGAGACAAACACGGTCTCGCGCGCTTGGAGTTGTCCAACCTCAAGCAGACCGAAGTAGGCTGTTAACCCTGGCATACCGAGAATCCCTGCCCCTGTTGAGATGGGCGCGATTGTCGGATCAATTTTCCGCAACTCATTACCCGCAGCGGCCCCGTATTCCTGCCACCCGATATTCGCATTGACAATATCACCGACTCCGAAATTAGGATGCTTTGATTCCATAACCTGAGCAATAACACCACCCACCATCACTTCATCGATTTCGACGTTGGCGGCATAAGATTTTGCGGCATTAATTCGTCCTCGCATATACGGATCAACGGAGAGGTAGATAGTTTTCACCAATACTTGACCGTCTTCGGGTTTCGGAATTGGGACTTCTACCAGATTGAAATCTGACTCCTTCGGATACCCTGCGGGCCGAGAGGCGAGGGTAATTTGACGATTCATTAATAG
>VXXH01000760.1 GCA_009835515.1 Candidatus Poribacteria bacterium | reverse complement strand
CCTTAGAGACTTTTTGTTTTATAATATAAAATATAAGATGAAAGCGGAAAGGATGACCAAGAAGATGGCGAAATTCAGAGATAAAATACAGAACGGATCGCTGGGTTTGAAGGTGTGGTGTTTGTTTCTATTGGCTGTTCCGTTTTGCCTGTTCGTACAAGCCGATGAACACGTTCCTGATGTTGAGACCCTTGTCAAAAAGATTGATCAACTCTATCGTAGCGAGAGTAGCCATGCCAATATGGAGATGCACATCGTCACGCCACACTGGGAACGTACCCTCGCGATGACGGTCTGGACGCAAGGGATGAGCAAGACTTTTATTCGGATTACGGCACCGAAGAAGGAACAAGGGGTCGCGACACTACGCATCGGAAACGAGATGTGGAACTATCTGCCGAAGACGAACAAGACGATGAAGATTCCGCCATCAATGATGATGGGATCGTGGATGGGTTCCGACTTCACGAATGACGACTTGGTCAGGGAGTCGTCGATGCTCGACGATTATACCTATCAGTACGTTACACCCAAAGACGCGTCTCCAGAACACCTCTATATCCAACTCGTCCCCAAAGAGGATTCTCCAATCGTTTGGGGCAAGATTGTTGCAGCGGTGCAATCCGACGATTATATCCCGGTGTGGCAGCGGTTCTATGACGAAAAAGGGAACCTGATGCGAGTGATGAACTTCAAAGAGATCAAGACCTTTGGCGACAAAATCGCGCCTTCTCTGATAGAGATGATTCCACAAAACAAAGAGGGACATAAAACGGTTTTCCGATGGTTGAATGCGACATTTGATTCGGACATCGACGATAAAATCTTCACACGCCGAAATCTTCAGAGAAGAAGATAGGTTGGACGGCACGCGGAGCGTGCCTACTACTCTATGATACCTAAGATTGCGTTTCGTAATATCTTCCGTCAAAAGCGGCGGACAATTCTAACAGCACTCGCGATGATTGTCGGTTTTACGCTCTTATCGCTAACCATTGGTTTGTCCGACGGTGCCTATGGGAACATTATCGCGATGTTCACGCGGAACCGTATCGGACACATTCAGGTGCATCGCGAGGGGTATCTCGATAAACCGTCGCTCTACAAAACGATCGACAACGCCTCTGCCGTGGGTGAAGCGATTCAGCGCATTGCAGGGGTTGAAGCGTGGACACCGCGGGTATACGGGGCAGGGCTCGGTTCCGTCGGTGAAAAGAGTACTGCTGTCCAGGTTATCGGGGTTGATGTCGCACGCGAAACCGAAGCGACCCATTTTGACCAAAAAGTCGTTGAAGGCAGCACACTCAGCGAAACACCATCGCATGAGGCGGTTATTGGGAAAGGCTTGGCGAAAATTGTATCTGCAGCGGTTGGTAGTGAAATTGTAATTGTTTCACAGGGTGCCGACGGTTCAATTGCGAACGACTTGTATAAGATCGTTGGGATCGCAGAGAGTGGCGACGATATAACGGACCGCGTGGCGTGTTATCTACACATTGAAGATACTCAGGAATTGCTTGTGCTTGAGGGGCGCGTCCATGAAATTGTTGTGATTGTCTCAAACATCAATCGGGTGGATAAAATTACAGGCACAATCGAAACACAACTCAATGATCCTACGCTTGATGTCGCACCTTGGCAGGAAGTCGCCAAATCTTTTTATCGCGCCATGCGCACCGATCAACAAGGCGATGCGATTAGTCGTTTGGTGATTATGCTGATTGTCGCTATCGGTGTCCTCAACACGGTGCTGATGTCGGTGTTGGAGCGGACCCGTGAATACGGTGTGCTGAAGGCGGTTGGGACAAAACCGGTGCAAATCTTCTGGCTCGTCGTTTGCGAAGTCGTCATTATAGCACTCGGCAGCATCTGTGTTGGCGCGCTCCTTGGGGCTTTAGCTAATTATTTGTTCTCTATATACGGTATCACTTACCCTGAAGAAATTACCTACGGCGGTATGAAACTCAAAACGTTGTATGCTGAAGTCAACGTTCGATGTCTGGTTATTCCAGCTATCACCGTTATGCTATCAGCGGCGGTTGTTAGTCTGTTTCCTGCGATAAAAGCGGCTCGGATTATGCCAGCGAAGGCGATGCGGACACATTGATATAGTTGTCAGTTATCAGTTGTCAGTTTTCAGTTAAAGAAGTTCGTAAAGTCCGTGAAGTGTTTCTAAAGTCTGTAAAGTTACTCTCACTGCAAGGCATTCGCAACTTTAGCACACTTTGAAACTTTAGCACACTTTCCAACATTGAAAGCTCTCACTGCAAGGCAAACTGACGACTCTCACTGCGAGGCAAACCGATAACTGATAACCAAAGACTATGTGGTTGATTTTAGTAAAGCTTGCTTGGCGCAACATCTTTCGGAATAAACGGCGGACACTCATCGCTGCAACAGCGATCGGTATCGGTCTGGCTGCGCTGATTTTTGTTGATGCGTTAATGATCGGGATGGCAGAGAATATGGTGCGGACTGCCACTGCCTCTTTCCTCGGCGACGCACAGATTCATCGGGCCGGTTTTCGAGACGCACAAGAGGTCGCATTGACGATTCAGGCGCTTGATGAAGTAACAGCGGGTCTCGCCAAGGAAGGGATTGTGGAACATTTCACACAAAGAATTCTTGCGTCCGGCATGATTACGTCCCCAGCAAATGTCAGCGCAATTGCGCTTGTGGGGGTTCATCCGCCGACAGAAAAATTCTTGTCCCAAATTGATGACGCGATAACGGAAGGTGTCTATTTTGAAGATGATAACAGCCGCGATATTGTTGTCGGTGCGAAACTCGCTGAAATCTTGGAAATTGGGCTTGGGGACCGAGTAGTCGTGACAGTCGCGCAAGCCGAAACCGGAGACCTCTCCCAAGAGATGTTCAGGATTTCCGGTATCTATTATTTTGCTGGTGAAGAGATGAACGCTGGCATGGCGTTTGTTCGGATTGAAAAAGCACAAGAGATGCTCGCGATCGGGAACGCGGCACATGAAATCGCCATTAAATTTACTTCTCTTGCCTACTCGCAAGATCCAGCACTGCCGTTTTGGGAGACGTATTCCGAACACGGCAACGAAGCTTTAAGTTGGACAGAACTGATGTCGCAATTGACAGCGATATTAGAAATGACGAAAATCGGTAAATATATCATGGGGGTTATCTTATTTGGTGTGGTTGTTTTTGGGATTATCAACACGCTTTTTATGTCGTTGTATGAACGGATGTTCGAGTTTGGTGTTCTCCGCGCCGTTGGGACGCGTCCTTTTGGAATGGCGCGCGTTATCTTATTTGAGGCGGGAGCCTTAGCGATTGTGAGTATTGGACTCGGGACGATACTCGGCTTTGTTTTGACAGCGGTTTTTGCGCATGTCGGTATTGATTATACTGGTATTGAAATGACGGGTGTAACGATACAAGAAGTCATCCGCCCAATCATGAAGATTGAACAGTTTTTTATTTATCCGGTGTGGCTGTTTATTTTTACGATCATTGCGGGACTCTATCCTGCACGCCACGCAGCCAAAATGTCTCCAGCAGCCGCAATGCGACGCAGTTTTTGATTTTTTAGTTATTAAACCCTTGTCCTGTTTTTTCCTACGTCAAAAGCGGGTTTTCGCTAAATTCAGATCCAACTTGACAAAATAGTTTTTTAGGAAGTTATAATGGAACAGGCACAAAAAACAGATGTTATTGTTACAGAAGGTGTGACGAAGGTTTATGAAGCGGATGGAATCCCTGTCAACGCGCTTAACGGAATCGATTTAACGATTCAGTCGGGAGAGTTTACGGCACTCGTGGGACCTTCTGGTTCCGGCAAAACGACCTTCCTCAATATCATTTCTGGGTTGGACGCGCCCACAGAAGGGAAAGTGTGGCTTGCGGGTAAGGTGCTATCGGAGATGAGTGGCAACGAACTCTCTGACTTTCGGCGCGATAACATCGGATTCATTTTTCAGGCTTACAACCTAATTCCTGTGTTGACAGTCGAGGAAAACGTTGAGTACATCATGCTCTTGGCGGGTGTCCCGAAAGCGGAGCGGCACGAGCGGGTTATCGCAATGCTTGAAACGGTCGGGTTAAAGGGGGTTGCCGACCGAAAACCGACGCAGCTTTCAGGTGGACAGCAACAGCGTGTCGCTATCGCGCGGGCGATGGTCTCTGAACCTGAGATTATTCTCGCCGATGAACCAACAGCGAACCTCGACTCGAAAACGGGTGCTGATCTGCTTGAGATGATGCGTCACCTCAACGCGGAAACGGGTATGACGTTCATCTTCTCGACCCATGATCCGATGGTGATGGAGAGTGCGACACGTCTGATTACGCTTCGCGACGGGCGGGTAGATACTGATGAGACGAAGTAAGAGTTATCAGTTGTCAGTTTTAATAGTTTTCAGTTTTCGGTTGTCAGTTATCAGTTAAGAGAAATAAGAATTTCTGATGAAAAAAATTCTGACACTTGTTATCTATTTGGCGATAACGCCACTTGTAGGGACCGCTGATGCTGAGTTCCGCGTCGGTGGTTACTACAAAAACTTTTCTACTGTATTCAATTCACCGTTCCCAGACGCACCGATAACGGGGATTGTGGTCAATCGGCTACGGTTCAATCTCTCCTACGCTCCCGCGGACGTGCTTTCATTCGCTTTCGCTTACGATTTTACGCCTCGTGTTCAAGATCCCTTACTCTTTTCGCAGTCTCCGTTTGCTGTCGGTGTCGCTTCATCTCGTTACCGCGTCGCAGATTTGGACTAGCCAATCTATCCGAGTGAAGAAGAACCAGTTGGCAGTGTCGGTATCTATCATAATCTTGATCGCGCCTCGGTTCAGTTCAGCACAGAATTCGCTGATTTTTCCATCGGTCGAGACACGATTGCTTGGGGAAGTGCGCGGATCATAAATCCAACCGATGTTATCGCACCCTATACTTACGATCAACTGGACACAGAAGACCGCGTTGGGGTAGACGCTATCCGGGTGCGTATTCCGGTTGGTGTAATGGGAGAAGTGGATACCGGATACATCTTCGGCAGTAGGTTCGATTTTGATAAGAGTGCCGTTTTTCTCCGAACGCAACTGAATGCTGCAGAAACAGACTTTTCAATTTTACTGTTGGAATTCCAGAGGGATCTGC
>VXXH01000073.1 GCA_009835515.1 Candidatus Poribacteria bacterium | reverse complement strand
TGACAAACGAATACTGTTTAACTCTAACGGGGGAATATTAAAGAAAAAAGATATGTCGGATATTAGATTAGCACAGTTAGATGATGCGGAGGCAATTCACCTAATATTACAAGAGACATGGGGAGAATCGCTTCTCTTTGATGTGTTCGCGGATCACATTTCATCGCCTGAGCATCAAGTCTTCGTTGCAGTTGAGTCTGGCGAAGTGATAGGTTTCCTTTCCGCTTTTCTGGTGTCTAACCCAACATCTCGATGGGAAATAGATCTTGTTATTGTTCGTTCTACGAGTCAGGGAAAGGGGATTGGTACTTCTCTCATTCAGGAAGCGTTAACCTACGGTTCTCATCTGGAAGCACGTCAGGCTAAAGCATCAATTCGCATGGATAATTATGCAAGTCAGCGCGCATTTTCTAAGACAGGCTTTACCACGGACACCCAAGTGGGTAGCGTCTTCACTTGGGAGCCTTTGGTTTGTAAGTCTGCCACGAATGTGCCAGAGACTATTCATTTTATATCTGTTGATACATTAACCTATCGTGGGTTGTGGATTGAAGGGTTTATTGAGTCCCAACTACCGCGGAAGGAACAGCACAATGTGATTCGTGCGGCTCAAAATTCTATTTTTTATGAGGACCGCTTAAATGCAGGGTTGTTTATTCCAGACAGTCTTAAACACACTATCGCGCCTAATCTATTAACTGCTGCCACCGATTTTGGTCGATACCACCGTTGGGAGTATGCGTTCAAGTAAGAATTGAACCCAACAGTCAACGAAATGAAAAACCTTTCCGGGAGGGTTTGAATGAGTGAAGACATCTGCTTCAGTCCAGAAGATCAACAGTTCATTGATCGAGCCACAGATTTTTGCCAACGCATGGGTGAACGTGCTGTACTAATGTTGGTTGGAAGTCGTGCCGCTAATTTTACTGATAGTTGGTCAGATCTTGATCTGTGTGTCATTGGTGATAAGTGTCACCTTTCCGATGAAGATCGGAAGTCTTATGAGCGAGACCGGCAACTCTTCGTTGATCGAGGCGATTATGAGGCACACTGGACGTTTTATGATGAAAGCGACCTACGACGGTGGTTGGAGACGTACCCGGATGAGATGATGTGGGTTGTTGCCAATTCGCAGACACTCTGCGGTTGTGCAACGACTGCTGAAGAAATTAAGCAACACCATTGCGTGTATCCGCCAGCGGTCGCCGAGCGCAAGTTGAAGTGGGTGTTCGGCAAGTATTATTTCTCGCAACGCGGGCCCTTAGCGATGGCAGCGCGGAATAAGGTAGAAACGGCGTTCATTGCTGTGGGAAACGTCATCGAGTACCTCTGTAAAATATGCTGCATCGCTGACAGGCAACCGTTTCCTTATGAGAAATGGCTGGTTGAAGCGGCGAAACGGACACGATTGGGCGTAATGGTGTATCCGTCAATTCAACGGGCAGTAAATGGCGTTGGAGATTTTCTCAAACCACCAACTGACCGGAACTGGCGCGACTGGATACCAGTGAAAGAATTGCGAGGGACCCTACCGATTGTTCAAAACGAACTAAAAGAACTTGGCTGGGATGGCGATTGGATTGACGATCCAAACGCGGTTTACTTTGATGAGACTGTAAGACGCCCCGCACCCTGAATGTCAACAGAAAATATGAAACACCTATCGCAAAATAATTAACACAAAAAGGATTCCTATGACCCAACCGTCTCTCCAGGTTGGAAATATCGTCCAACCTATTACGCATGTTGATGTACCTCAAAAAACGGACTATGAAGGTAAATTTATTTCACTATCACCAATCAACCCACAAACCGATGTTGCGGAACTCTATGAATGCTCTCACGGATCGGATATAAAGGAACAAATCTGGACCTATATGAGTTACGGTCCCTTTGATAACACATATAACATGCAAATGTGGCTTGAAGAAGGTGCTGAATCTGAGGATCCGCTGTTCTTTACCGTCCATCATCTTGAATCGAAGCAACGGGTTGGTATGGTCAGTTTCCTGAACATCGTTTCAGACATGCGACGATTGGAACTCGGACATATTTGGTATTCACCGGAGTCTCAGCGATCAAACGTGAATACAGAAGCCATATACCTAATGCTCTGTGAGGCTTTCGATAAACTGCAATACCGCCGTGTTGAATGGAAATGCGATTCTCTGAATGAACGTTCTCGAGCAGCAGCACTGCGGCTCGGTTTTAAGTTTGAAGGTATCTTCAGACAACATATAATCGTAAAAGGTCGAAACAGAGATACGGCTTGGTATTCAATGTTGGATAGCGAATGGGCTGCTGTTAAGAAGGACATGGAGATGTGGTTGTATCAAAACCCCGACCAAAAGTTGTCCTTAAAATCACTCAATAGTAGAAAATCCTGAAAGGAATATATTCATGAGCAAATTGAAATTCGCTTGCCACTTGATCCAATTTGGTGGCGAGCAGCAAGAAAATCCAGAAAAAGTGTTACGAGACGTAGCAGATGCCGGTTGGGAAGGGGTTGAAAGTGTTCCTTTTGAGGGGGCAGAAGGCCTCGTTGAGATGGCAACGCTTGCTCGGAGTCTCGGTCTCCATATCGTCAATGCGGGCGGGGCGGGACTCGATAGGGTTAAATTCAACATTACCCTCGGCAACAATGCTGCCGAAGTGCCGTCGTTGCGGCGTTCAGAATGGGGCGGACCCGACCCAAGCGATGAGGATTTCGAGAATGCTGCCCGAACCTTAGACGACATGCTCGCGTATTGTGACGCGCACAACATCAAAGGCTTCCACCACGCACATCTCGGCACGATGCTTGAGACGGTTGATGATGCTGAACGCCTCTTGGCAGCAGCACCGAGTCTCTGGTTGCTGTTTGACACAGGACACATGCTCGCTGCGGGGAGCGATCCGATGCGGGTCTTTGAGAGCGAAAATTTGCGGCATCGAATTGGACATGTTCATCTCAAGGACTGCCACGCCGATGACCCAGGAACATGGGATTACAGAACGCAACGCTTTGGTGAGAAGGCGCGTTTCGCGGAACTCGGTGCCGGAAACCTCGGACTTGATGTCAAAGCCGCACTTGAAGGACTCGAAGCCGTCGGTTATGACGGATGGGTTTCTGTCGAACTTGACCGTCCGTATCCGCCGCGTCCCGCAGCCGAAGCCGCAGTCGTAAACCGAGAATATCTGCGGGGTCTCGGATATTAAAAGGAGGCACATTCCTATGCTGAAGCGAATCAAAATTCAAGGGTATAAATCACTCGTGGATCTTGAGGTAAACTTTGAGCACCTTGCTGTACTCGTCGGTCCCAACGCTTCAGGAAAGAGCAATTTCCTTGATGCTTTACACCTCCTATCGCGCGTAGCCACCAGTCGGACCCTGAAAGAAGCATTTGACCCGCCTTACCGAGGACACGCACTGGAGTCGTTCACTTTTGGAAGGGAAGGCATCAAGAGCCTTTTGGAACAGGAAATAGTATCATTTAGCATAGAAGTAGATGTTCAACTTTCTCCCAAGATCGTTGAGAATGTCAATCGACAAATTCAGAAGATGAGACCGGTACCACTGGATGAAGATGAATCTGTTTCAAGGCGGTCGCCACCTACCGTGCGTTCGCGAAATCTTCGGTATCGGATTCAGATTGAGATGCTCCCCAAGTTGGGGACATTGCGGGTCGCGAACGAGTATCTCGCTGCGCTTAATACCACAGGTGGCTTAAGTCAAAAACGCAAGCCGTTCTTAGAACAGGTTGGCAATCAGCTGCATCTGCGGATGGAGGGGCAAGCGCGTCCAGCCCACTATGAGCGAGGTCTCAATTATAGTATCCTTTCAATGGCGCATTATCCCCCTCACCATCCTCATTTGGTTGCGATGCGGCAGGAATTGGCGAGTTGGTTTACCTTCTATTTTGAACCGCGTGAACGCATGCGGCTCCCAAGTCCTGTTAAGGAAGTTCACCATATTGGGTTGATGGGGGAAGATCTCGCGGCCTTTCTTAATACTTTGCGAGGTCTCAATCCGCGACAGTTTGAAGCCATTGAGAAATCTCTCCATGCTATGATTCCTTCCATAACAGGCATTGAGGTTGGTATCAATGCGTCAGGCGAAGTGGAATTGAATCTGTGTGAAGGCGAAAAACGTGTTTCGGCACGGGGTTTATCGGAGGGCACACTCCGGATTTTAGGGTTTTTAGCACTCGTTGGTGCCGAAAAATCGCCAGCGTTGGTAGGCTTTGAGGAACCGGAGAATGGCGTTCATCCGCGTAGGATTCGGCGCATTGCTCGGTTTTTGGAAGCTCGCATGCTTCTTGAAGATATCCAGTTCATTGTGACAACCCATTCAACGCTTTTGCCGGATCTTATCCCTCCTGAGTCTGTGTACGTTTGTCGTAAAGTTGATGGCAAAACAGAAATTGAACCCTTTACTCTGATGTATCTTGGACCGTTATGGAAGCGGGTGGATATTGAGGATGTGCTGGAGGATGAAAGCGCGTTATCTCCTTCTGAACGTATCTTGCGGGGGGATTTTGATGCGTAATATCAGTCTGTTCGTTGAGGATGCAGTCCATGAGGATTTTCTCGTGGCACTGGTTCAGCGGGTTGCTAATGCGTGCAACATCAAGATTAAAGTCTCCGGTGTCCGCGGTGGACATGAAGCCGTTATTACGGAATTGAGACAGTATCAACAGGATTTGCAGCACAACGCCGAGGATCTACCAGATCTCATCATCGTAGGTACGGATAGTAATAGCAAGGGATTTTTGCAGCGGGAAAAAGAAATCAATCAGGCAACCTCCAGTTTGGCGGATCGCGTTATCAGTATGATTCCGAAACCGCATATCGAGCGATGGCTCCTTCTCGATGCGGAGGCGTTCAAGACGGTATTTGGTGGCGGCTGCTCGGTCCCTAAGCGGAAATGCGACCGCGATCGTTACAAACGTCTTCTCCTACAAACGATTCATGACGCAGGCGTGATCCCGCTTTTGGGGGGTATTGAACATATCGCAGATCTCGTCAACGCAATGGATCTCCAACATTTGGAGCAAAGCGATAGATCCTTCCGAAGGTTTTTCAGAGCGTTGCAGCAACGTTTTGAAAATTGGCAGCAGACAGAGGGTTGACCCTACACTGTCATTTAT
>VXXH01000029.1 GCA_009835515.1 Candidatus Poribacteria bacterium | reverse complement strand
CTGGTAAGTTTACAATCTAAAAACTGCAAATATTATAACGTGTTTAAACATAGATGTCAAGAAACCACATTGATAAACCTGCAAACTCAAGCTGTTCTTATTCATCTTCGGAGAGTTTGCCATTAACATTACTGACAGGATGACGACTGAAACTCGTTAAATAGTTCCCAATTTGATCTTGGATATCCCGCGCGGGGGTAGCAGAACCGACGTAGTGGCTGATGAGGATACCGAACGCAAAGACCTCACCATCTGCCGTGGTCGTGTAGCCAGCAAGCGCAGAGACACCACTCAACGTCCCTGTTTTCGCACGTAATATCCTTTCGGCATATACGCCTTGCATCCGATTCATTAAAGTGCCGTCAACACCAGCAATCGGGAGCGATGCCACATACTCCGGCATCAACTCAAAATTCTGATACATATAGACGAGCAGCTGCGTGAGCAATTCGGCGTTGAGGAGATTATACCGAGAGAGTCCAGAACCGTCAACGAACCGATGCGCTGGCGGTTCACCCATGATTTCTTCCAAGAATTCATTGACAGCATCTCTCCCTTTTTGCCATGTGCCGGGTTCACCCATCGCTTCAGCACCTATCGTTTTGAAAAGCAGTTCAGCGATCCAATTGTCACTCGGTTTGTTCATTAATTTGATGATATTGGCGAGTGGCGGCGATAGGTGTTTAGCAACCGTACGCGCATCTAATGGCACTGTGCCGGGGACGACATCACCCGTCACCTCAATACCTTTCTCTATGAGTTCGTTTTTCAGTAGATAACCGCAGGCAAGGGCTCTGCTCCTTGTACCCGGTTCGGGTTCTATTTGTCTGATGCTTAAAGCACTAATCCGAAGCTGCCTATCGTCCCACATCCATCCAGGACCTTCCCGAACAGTGTCAAGATATGTTGTGTCAACGACAATATCGCCCTGTATTGATTTCAAGCCAGTTTCAAGCAACGTATCGACCAATTTCATTATATCAATCGGTTGAAGCACAGGGTCGGCTCTGCCTTTGAGGTAGATGTCTCCGACCACTTGTGTATCCGCATCCGCATCAACGTAAATGGTCGTTTCAAACTGGTAGTCTGATCCGAGTTTTGCCAAGGCGGTTGCTGCCGTGAAGAGTTTTGTTGTGGAGGCGGGATGGTGGAGTTTGTAGGGGTTCTTTTCATAAACGACCTCCCCTGTTTCGACAGCGACAACTTTTATGCCGACACTTGCTGTTGTGAACAACGTCTCCTGTAAAACGGCATCAATATCGGTGTGTAGTTTTTCGATCGGGTTTGCCAAGCTTGTTAATGACTGGGTTTCAACAGGTTTCGGTTTGGACACCAGTATTCCGCAACCTGAGAACAACAACGCAACACAAATGAGTAAAATAGCATAGTTTTTCATGATAGTTAAATTATAACACAATCGCTTAGATTATGAAAGGGAAACATGTCGTAGGTCTACAAATATCTTGACTTTTGCTCTAAAATGTGATAGAATTTCAATAACAGAATCAAATGGGAACGACTAAAAGGAGACACCGAATTTTGGCGTTGTAGGGCGAAGTTTGCGAGTCCGTATTCAAAAGCGCGAGCCAAAACTTACAGTGAAGAATAAAATGGTTGAATTTTACGATACGACGCTCAGGGATGGCAGCCAAGCAGAAGGCGTAGCATTTTCTGTTGAAGATAAACTTATCATTATAGAAGCACTGGATAAATTAGGCATTCGCTATATTGAGGGCGGTTATCCTGGTTCTAATCCGAAAGATATAGAATTTTTCAAACGAGCGAAGGGTCTGGCACTCGAAACGGCGACGATTGTGCCGTTTGGTAGCACGAGATACCCTACTTATACCGTTGATGCGGATCCGAATCTGGCGGCTTTGCTGGATACAGGCGCGCGAACTGTCACGATCTTTGGGAAAAGTTGGCGGCTTCATGCGACCGATGTCCTGCGCGTGACGGCTAAAGATAACTTGGAATTAATTGAGAGCTCCGTCCGCTACCTCGTCGAGAACGGGCGCGAGGTGATTTATGATGCAGAGCACTTTTTTGATGGCTACGCCGATGACGCTACGTATGCAGTAGAAACACTGCAAGCCGCTGCAGCAGGGGGGGCAAGTTGTCTCGTCCTCTGTGATACCAACGGTGGTAGATTGCCATTGGAGATCCAGGAAGGTGTCAAAGCCGTCCTCGCCGAGCTGTCTTTGCCTGTCGGCATCCACACGCACAACGATGCGGGGATGGGGGCGGCAAACGCTGTACTGGCTGTACAGGCTGGTGCAACCCACGTCCAAGGTACATTCAACGGCTACGGTGAACGGTGTGGAAACGCGAATCTCGCCTCTATTATCCCTACAATTCAACTCAAACTCGGAATAAAGTGTCTCAGCGATGCGCAGCTGCAAGGATTAACGAGCATATCACGACTTATCAGCGAATTGGCGAACCTCCCGCATGATGAACGTCAACCCTACGTCGGACGTTCTGCTTTTGCGCATAAAGGTGGTTTACATACCGATGCGATCCGTAAAAATCGCCTTACCTATGAACACATCATACCCGAAACGGTTGGCAATACACAACGGATTCTCGTCTCTGACCAAGCCGGACGCGGCACCATCATGAAAAAAATCGAGAAGGAGTATCCGGATTACGATAAGAATTCACCGCAGGTGTTAGAACTCTTCAAGCGTCTCAAAGAAGCCGAACAAGAAGGTTACCAATATGAAGCCGCTGAAGCATCGTTTGAACTTTTGACACATAAGGTGTTTAACGGATATGAGTCCTTCTTTGATCCTGTCGGTTTTCGCGTGATTATTGAGCAATTCACTGACTTCGCGATGCGTTCCGAAGCAACGGTAAAGGTCACGACACCAGACGGGCTGACTGCACATACCGCTGCCGATGGCGATGGACCCGTCAACGCACTTGACACGGCACTCCGAAAGGCACTCGAACAGTTCTATCCCGCCCTCCAGACAGTCCGACTCATAGATTACAAAGTCCGAGTGCTGGATACCAAAGCTGGCACCGGTTCAAAAGTCAGGGTGCTGATTGAAGCGAGTGACGGAGAGCAAAGTTGGAGAACCGTCGGTGTCTCAGAGAATATTATCTCCGCGAGTTGCGAGGCACTGCTCGATAGTTTTGAATATAAACTCTATACGGATAAAAAAGTTACTGCCTGACAACAGTCGGAATAATTGCCTTGGATAGGTACGTCTCCTGTCACAAATCTCGCCTGCAAATCGCGTTAAAAATTCTAACCTCAGGTTACCTTGTTAAGCATCTTAGGGGGAAACATGGGACATTTAGACACAATTGAGAAAGCCGCACAGCAACTGATCACGCTCTGCCAGAAAGAGAAACAGACAAAAACCGATAAGGAAAAGATGCTCGCAATACAGGCGGACATCCTTGCAAGCATCGAAAACCTCGCCGAATGTGAACGCTGTGGGGCAATCAGTGAAATTATTGTAACGATGACCTTGCGGGATGTCACAGCGAAGTTATGTAAAGAATGTGGAGTCAAATCCTTGGAGGCAGGGAAAATTCAGTCCTCTAAACAGGGTCCCTCTCGAAGACGTACCCGCCGTGCGAAGACACCCACAGCGTCGTCTGCCGAGTCGAAACCGAAAGCTAAGTCCACCCGTACCAAGCAAGCAAAACCCGTTGAAGAACCGGAATCTCCCACTGTCCTGCATACCCGCGTTGAGGCACAGACAGGTATCAAGAAAGCCGATGTTAAACGGCTCCATAAGATTGTACAAGACATTGCTGCCCCGATGAGTCCGGAGCATACCCTGACTTATGTACAACGCGAGGTGGAAATAGCGAAAATAAAGGTGGACGCCGATGCCTTGAAAAAGGCGATCACGCTTTTAACGCAGCGTAGCGGTTCACAGGCTGTATCTGCAGTTTAGCCGGTCTGGATGTGCTTTGCCCATTCCCGATTTGCCTGATACCATTCCACAAGTGCCGTTATTCCCTCTCGAAAAGTGACTTGTGGTCGCCACCCTAAAAGTTTTTCCGCCTTTCGGATGTCTGCCCACGTTGCACGCACATCTGCAGGATGGAACGGTTGATGTGAAAGTTCCGCTTCCTTGCCAACGAGTTCTTCTATGAGTCGGATGGTATCGATCAGCACGATGGGACTGTCTGAACCGAGATTAATTACTTCGTATTTAAGAGGTTTCAGTCCAGCAATCACACCACGAGCGATATCTTCGAGATAGGTATAGTCTCGCGAGGACTGTTTGCCGTCACCGTAGACAAGAACCGGTTTTCCCTCGCTAATCCACTGGACAAAGCGGAATGCGCTCATATCGGGTCTGCCAGCGGGGCCATAGACAGTGAAAAAACGGAAGATTGTCACGTCGATACCGTAGAGATGGTGGTAACTATGACAGAGCGATTCGGCACCTTTTTTTGAAGCGGCATAAGGGGATAAGGGACCCTCTGTGTTCGCTTCCTCACTGAACGGAAGTGAGTTGTTCGCACCGTAGAGGCTTGATGTTGAAGCCAATACGAATTTACTGACTTCAAACTCACGGCAAAACTCCAACAGATTTAGCGTGCCAGTCACGTTCGTATCAACATATACCCACGGGTTTTCCACGGACTGTCGGACACCGGCGCGTGCTGCAAGGTTAATCACAGCATTAAAAGTAGTAGGCACACTCCGCTGTGCCGTATCAGAACCTCTAAATATTTTTCGCAGGGCATCTCGGTCGCAGATGTCAGAACGGTGAAATTCAAAATTTGGAGTGCCTTCGAGTTGCTTGAGTCTCCACTGTTTGACTTGTGTGTCGTAAGCGGTATTTATGTTATCAACCCCGACAACGGTATGACCCGTCTCCAGCAAAAATTCTGTCACTTTCCATCCGATAAATCCGGCACAGCCGGTGACGAGATATTTCATTGTATCTATTCCCTTTCACGGTTATTCGCAACCTGCTTTGAATTCGTCAAAACGTTCTTGAAACATTGACAGTGCCATTTTTGACATCTCGTATTGCGTTTGGGTGCTTGTCTCCAGCTTTTGCAATTCGGATTCGTGAAGGGACATTAGCGCGTCAACCGCCTCAACTTCTTCTTTCAATGCTTTGATGGCATCAAACGCGGAGGTCTCTTTGGTGC
>VXXH01000122.1 GCA_009835515.1 Candidatus Poribacteria bacterium | reverse complement strand
GCATGTGGCTCTTTGATGAAGGCAACGGGAAAGTCGCAACCGATGCATCTGAAAATGGCTTAGATGGCGAATTGGTGGACGGTCCAAACTGGGTTGATGGTAAGTTTGGGGACGGACTTGAACTTGATGGCTCTGGCGCGCATGTCGTCATCCCGGCACATGACAACCCAAGAGACGCAATAACTGTCACGATCTGGGTGAAAAGCCATACCGATACTTGGAACCAGCACGGTTGGATGGTTGAAAAACGAAACGCCTATATCATCCATCCCAACCAAGGAACGAAAAACGTTTCTTGGCCCATTTGTAACGGCGGGTGTTGGAATAAACCCGGTGGTTGGCGCGATGGTGAAGTCGGTCCCAAAGATATTACCGAGTGGCACATGTATACGACCACTTATGATAGTGATACCGGTGAGTGGTACATCTATATTGATGGTGAGATGGAGAGCGATATGGATCTGACTAAGAATCAGCTGGATCCGGATAACGGTCCAGTCTACATCGGTAACGACACTTGTTGTGCGGGACGCTTCGCCGATGCCACCGTTGATGAGGTCGCGATTTTCAGTGTCGCTTTGGAAGAAGCCGACATTCAACAAATTTATGAGAAGGGTCTCGAATTTGCAGTCCTGGCGGTTGACCCAGCTGATAAAATGACAACCACCTGGGCAAACGTGAAGGTCAAGTATTAAGAACCTTTAAATATTCACGTGGCCTTTGTAAACCTATTCGCAAATAGTGCCGTATACCGACTTTAAAATTGGCGTAGAGGGCGGGATACCATACCCGCCCACACGCACGCTGGAGTGAGTGCTAAACCCGCGTTCTACACCATATATCGGATAGCTGAAGTGGAGGGTCGGTTCTCAAGCCTCACGATATAAAAACAGAAGACGGAGGAACAAATGACGTTTAGTTATGACGAAGCAGATGACTTTGACGAAACCGATGACTTTGACGAAACCGATGACTTTGACGAAGCAGATGATTTTGATGAGGCACCGGAGGAGGCATTTCTGGAAGAAGATGATGACGACGATACCGATACCGCCCTCTCTCAGGCTTTTCGTCAAGCAGCGGCAGGCACAATAATGGACGAAGACGAGGCAGATGAAGACGAAGATGATATCGAAGATGATGATACCGAGGAGGAGGATGCTGCGGATGCTAATGCCGAAGAAGATAATACCGAGGAAGCAGATGATGCTGCGGATGCTAATGCTTATGAACAACCATTTGTAGAGCCAGTAGACGCACTGCCTGACGAAGACGAAAATGATTTAGAAGTAGAGCTGCCTCCACTTGAATTGGTTCCCACGGCACCGGAAGTCCAACTTTTCCGACCCAAAGAACAGACGAACGCTGCCTATAGGGACGCGAGGACAGCCTACCATGAAGACAAAGATTATCAACGGGCAATCGAAAAATTTAACGAGGCTATTGAATACGAAGTTCAAAGTACCGAGGACAGTCTCATCGATGCCAGCGAAATCGTCGCAAAATCGAAGTACTGGCAAGCAGAAGCGTACGTCAAGCTACAAGACCTTCCCCAAGCTATTGGAACTTTTGAGGATCTGGCCAAAACTTGCCAAGGCCATTATCTCTCATTAGCTGCACAACGAAGAGCGGATCAATTGAACGAGAAAAATTCTTAAACATCGGGTACTTGGACGTACTGATGCGATTCTATATTGCTAAAGGGCAAACCTATATTTAGAAAAAGGATTGGCGAATTTGTGGAAACCTTGAAAAACATTCTCAAACAAAAGGCAACAAACTTACGTATTCATTCCATAATCTCCACTTCGGAGGCAGGGTCTGGACATCCAACCACGTGTCTCTCAGCTGCGGATATCGTCTCTGCTCTCTTTTTCCACGCGATGCGTTACGACTGTGACGACGCGCAGAACCCTAACAACGATAGGTTCATCTTATCCAAGGGACATGCGGCACCGTTACTCTATGCTGCGTATGCCGAAGCAGGGATCATTCCGACCGAGAAACTCCGGACGCTACGGCAAATCGACAGCATCTTGGAGGGACATCCTACACCTCGGTTTGAATGGACAGAGGTAGCAACCGGGTCCCTGGGACAAGGTTTATCGCTCGGACTCGGTATGGCACTCAACGGTAAATACTTAGACAAGTCTGATTATCGCGTCTACGTGCTTCTCGGCGATGGCGAGACCGCTGAAGGTGGGGTCTGGGAAGCCGCCGCTTTGGCATCGCACTACCAACTTAATAATTTGATTGGAATTGTGGATGTCAACGCATTTGGACAGAGTCAGCGCACTATGTACGCCTTTGATGTTGATACCTATTGTCGGCGTTTCGAGGCGTTCGGATGGCAAACCATCGGGATTGATGGCCATAATTTTGATGAAATCTTGCCTGCCCTCGCGCAAGCCAAAGCTTCGACCGATAAACCGACGATGATAATCGCTAAGACGTTTAAAGGAAAGGGCGTTTCATTCCTTGAAGACGCAGATAACTGGCACGGGAAAGCTGTTGCCAAAGGTGAGGAACTTGACAAAGCATTAGCCGAACTCGGTCCATTAAATTTAGATGTCCCTGTTCAGATTGAATCACCTGATGCTGTCAATACAGATGGAAATCTTAATACCGATACCGAGTGTGAGCCACCTGACTATCCGTCCGATGAAGAGGTCGCTACGCGTGGTGGATACGGCGTTGGCCTCGCCAAACTCGGTAGTGCAAACCCTAATGTTATTGCCTTAGACGGGGATACCAAAAACTCTACCTATGCCGAACAGTTTATGGAGCTTCATCCGAACCGCTACTTTGAGATGTTCATCGCAGAGCAGAACTTGGTAGGCGCGGGTATCGGTTTAGCGAAGCGCGGGAAGATTCCGTTTGTTTCGACCTTTGCTGCGTTTTTATCGCGTGCCTACGATCAGATTCGGATGTCTGCGATTTCACAAGCGAATATTAAATATGCCGGTTCACATTGTGGCGTTTCAATCGGAGAAGACGGTCCCTCACAGATGGGCTTAGAAGACATAGCGATGTTCCGGGCAATTCCAGAAGCAGTCGTGCTCTATCCGAGCGATGCTGTCAGTGCTGAACGGCTTGTCGCCGAGGCTGCCGCACATAAAGGTATCGTTTACCTCCGAACCTCGCGCCCCAAAACGTCTATTCTCTATGATACCGATGAAAGTTTCCCTATCGGTGGGGCTAAGGTTATTCAACAAAGCAACGCAGATAAAGTAACAGTTGTTGCCGCAGGTGTTACCATTCATGAGGCGTTGAAGGCATACGAAGCACTTGAAGCGGAAGGTATTGCTATCCGTGTTATCGACCTCTATTCCATCAAACCCGTTGACGCGGAAGCACTGAAAACAGCGGCAGCCGAGACAAACAA
Source organism: Candidatus Poribacteria bacterium (assembly GCA_009835515.1). Classification (GTDB taxonomy): domain Bacteria; phylum Poribacteria; class WGA-4E; order WGA-4E; family WGA-3G; genus WGA-3G. The sequence continues at coordinate 1,761 of VXXH01000122.1, read as the reverse complement.
CACTTTAATCACCGTTGAAGACCATTATCCTGAAGGTGGTTTAGGAGATGCTGTACTCGATGCTGTTGCAACTGAGGGTATTTCTGTTCACAAACTCGCCGTTACAGGAGTGCCACGTTCTGGAAAACCCGAGGAACTCTTGGAACATCACGGTATTAGTGCGGATGCTATTATACAGAAAGTGAAGGATATTATCGCGCGGTAGCAGCGGTCTCTAAAACGGGTTGTAGGTGTGACTGGAACTACGACTCTCTAAAAAAGAGTCAATCGCGCAAACTTGATGTGAACATGCAAAAAACAATTGTCTGGGGGACTGTCGTAGGTGTAATCATCCTCGTAGGAATTGGCATGATCTATGCCTTGCGTGCACCACGCGCAGTCCCAAAAACCTATCCAGCGGATAAGGGACCTAATTTTATTGATGTTACTGCCTATCCTGTGAAGATGCAGGAGGCTTACGAACTTTTTACCAATAAATGCAGCCGGTGCCATACAGTTGCGCGCCCCATTAACTCTACCTTCACGCCGGAAGAGTGGCGAAAATATGTATATAAAATGATGCGAAAGCCGGGTTCAGGGCTTACGCCGAAAACTGCTGAAAAGGTAATTGAATTCCTAATTTACGATGCGCAACATAGGGAGAGAAAAGGGAAATGATTGTGACTCGCAAACTTCGCTCTATAGTAGGACTCTCAATATTGATGGTATTATTTTCTCTAATGGGTGGACAAATGGGGTTCACTGAAGGGGCTGGTATGAAAAAAGAGGATTTTCAGGTTTCAGTAGATGCGCGGCGCGTTACATTTACCACGCCACCTATTTTCAAAAATGGCACATGGTTAGTGCCTTTAAAACCCTTTGCTGAGCAACTCGGATTGAAGATAGAATATCCAGAAGGATCGGAGATGGTGGTTTTGTGCGGTGGTGTAGAATCGGAACTTTGCGTGCCGGTCCAATTCCAAGATAACAAAGACGGGGCTTTGGACATTGATGGTGTAACTTATGTACACCCGACTCACATAGCCGCAGTCTTTGGCTATGAAATTTATGAAGCATCAAAGAACCGATTGGAAGTGATCCATCCGGCGCACCTCGCTCCCGAATTCACGCTCCCCGATTTAGCTGATACGCCAAGACACTTGCGGGATTTCCGAGGGAAAAAGACGTTTCTCTATGTTTGGGGGTCGTGGTGAGGCTGCCGTGGACAACTGCCAGGCTGGCAGGAATTTTACGCTAAACATAAAGAAAAGTTGAACTTGGTCTCAATCGCACTTGATGCACAAGGGGCATCTGTCGTACGTCCTTGGCATGATGCTGCGGATGCCGATTTTGTTACGCTCGTTGATTCACAAAATAGTTTCGGCACTCGCTATAACCTCAAAGCGATCCCTTACGGTGTTATGATTGATGAGGCGGGACGATTGGTTAAAGCACCTTTCAACGTTAATGTTAAGGATCAAAAAACCCTCGCAATGCTTGAAAAGTGGTTGTCGGACCCCGACTACAATGCGATACTACTCCGTGAGATGAAACCATCAAACCGGTCAACTGCAAAGACGAACACTGAAGCTGCTGCCCGTTTTCAACTCGGACTCATCTTATTGGAAAACGGTAAAAAGGACGAAGCAATGACAGAATGGCGAAAGGCACTCGCGTTAGACCCACAAAACTGGATTATCCATAAGCAAATTTGGGCGGTTGAGCATCCAGACAAATTCTATAAAGGAAGCGTTGATTACGGTTGGCAGAAGGCGCAGTTAG
>VXXH01000077.1 GCA_009835515.1 Candidatus Poribacteria bacterium | reverse complement strand
GTATTATGGCAGCCGGATTCGGCACGCGATTGATTCTGTTACTGAGTTTGTTTGTCTTTGGTGTCCAGCTTTGCAGTGCTGACGACGACATTCATAAAGATAACATTGTTGTGATTCTCGATGCCTCCGGTTCAATGCAGGATAAGTTTAGTGGTGACCGGACGAAATCGAAGATGGAAGCAGCGAAGGCGGCATTACAGGAAGTGCTGTCTAAAGTTCCTGACGACACACACATCGGGTTGCTGGTGTTTAGCGGTGCCAATATCCGTAACGAATGGGTGTACCCATTGGGGCCAAAGGACACGCAACAACTGATAGCAGCCATCCATTTACCACAACCGAGTGGTAACACACCCTTAGGAAAATATATCCGAATTGGGGCAAACCGTCTCCTTGAGCAACGCGAAAAACAGTACAACTATGGGAACTATCGGTTGTTAGTTGTCACGGACGGTGAGGCTTCGGATACTGATAAAGTCAAGCACTACACGCCTGCGATTCTCAATCGACAGATTCGTATTGATGTTATCGGTGTTGATATGAAGACCGATCACATGTTGGCAAATGTCGTGGATGGTTACCGCAAGGCAGATAACCCCGGAGAGTTAGTGGCAGCGGTATCACAGATTCTTGCGGAAACCGGTGATACAGGTACGGATGTCGGTGGTGAAGATGCCTTTGAATATATTGCGCCGCTTTCATCGGAAATAGCTGCTGACTTGATTGAGCGACTGACAACACCGGCGAGTAATACGGCAATCGCTGTAAAGCAGGCAGAGGCAACACCGACGCGAAAAACACCACCGACAAAGGCGCCGACACCACAGCAACGCGATACTGAAAACCGAGGCACCGTATGGTTTGTTGTAGTTCTGATTGTGCTATCCGTTATCGGTTTCTTGATTTTTAGAAATAGGAAGTAGAAACTATGGACGCTGGCAAGAAAAAACGCATCATCATTATGGTAGCGAGCTGGCTCGTTATTATCGGGGTCATCGGGTTAGTCTATAAGTTTGTTGTTGAACCGTGGACCCGAGGCGATCTCGTCAAAGAGACGAGCACGCAACGTTACGCACATACTATTAAGATAGCACACGACTCGTTTCCGGGGTATGCGATACTCCGTTCTCCGGCTGTTCAGAATCTTCTCGACCGTCAAGGGGTCAAACTCACGTTCGTTGACGACAAAGCCGATTACGTAGGACGGATACGCGCACTGAAAAGTGGTAAGGTTCAGATGGCGGTTTTCACGATTGATGCCTACCTTAAGGCGGGTAATGTTATCGGCGAATTCCCCGGTTCAATCGTCCTCGTGATTGATGAGTCTAAAGGTGCGGATGCAATTGTTGCGTATAAGCGAAGCATCCCGCAAATACCGAGTTTGAGTAACCCGCGGGCGCGTATCGTGTTGACACCGGATTCGCCGAGCGAAACGCTTGCGCGTATTATGATCAACAAGATGAGTCTGCCGAGCCTACCCTCCTCGTGGGCAGTCGAGACAAACGGTGCTGAAGATGCCTATAAGAAACTCAAGTCCGCTGATCCAGACGAGCCATACGCTTATGTCATTTGGGAACCTTATGTGACCAAAGCCCTTGCGATTGAAGGTGTGCATCTGCTGTTAGATAGTTCAAAACTCAAGGGTTATATCGTTGATGTATTAGTGGTTCAGCGGGAATTTTTGGATTCGCAACGTGAACTCGTCACGCATGTTGTGCAAGCGTATCTTCGAGCAAACTACGACTACAATAACCAACCCGATGGGTTAGCCGCCTTGATACAATCGGATGCAAAGCAGTATGGGGATTCGCTAAACCGAAATGAGACAGATAAGTTAGTAAAGGGCATTGAATGGCGGAACACGGTTGAAAACTACGCACATTTTGGAGTGATTCCGTCATCAGAAGCAAAAGGCACTGAGAGACTCGAAGCGATGATCGCCAAAATTGTGCAGGTGTTGGTACAGACGAATTCAATTTCTGCCGACCCAGTATCAGGCAATTACGAGCAGCTATTCTTTGAGGGTATTTTGCGGTCACTGCACCACGATAAGTTCCACCCCGGTATGCTGAACGCGAGCGGTAATGATGAGTTAGACGGCATTTTCGTCGGCTCAACACCGATGGAACAGGTGCGAGAAGAGGCATCACTGAATCCACTTTCAGATGCGAACTGGACTTCGCTTGCGCCTGTGGCAGCGATGAAGGTTGAACCGATCCAATTTGGACGCGGGAATGCTCGGATCCTTCCAGGTAGTAAACGTGCGTTGCAAGAACTTGCTGCGAATCTAAAATCGTTCCCCCAGTACTATCTCAGAGTCGTAGGACACACGCGTCAAGAGGGAGATCCGGCGGCGAATCGGGTGCTTGCATTACAACGCGCTGAGGCAGCGGCAGCATCACTGAGAAATTTTGGTATCGCAAATCATCGTATCCGTGCTATAGCGAGCAACCGAACCTCCACGCAGATGCGCGGTGCAGCCGCACAAAGCGTGACATTCGAGCTTCTCGGAAAACCGTATTGAGGAATAGAGGAATGGTTATCAGTTGTCAGTACGGTTTTGACCAACAACTCGTGCCTTAGCAAAAGTATCGGTAGACGAGTTGTTGGTCAAAGTTAAGAGGCAGTTTGACTGAATCAGAGTCCTCTTTAACCGATAACCGATAACCGATAACCATTAAAGAAATTGATTGATCGGAAATTGTTTCGGAAGAAATTCCTCCTTCATCTCCTTGGCAACTCTTATGTTATCTTCCCCTTCGCCGCGGGATGCTCTATCGCTTTTGCATCTTGGATATTCAATTTAGAACCGAAGATTCTCTATCTATTCGGGAGCGCGATTCTCAGTGTTTTAGTGCCTATCGGGACTCTGATTAGTAAGTGGGCAACCGGGACAGACGATATAGCTAAACAGGTTCACAATGAGATTCTTCAAGAAGTCCAACACAAGCAAGAGACAGAACTGAACACTTTACATGAACAACTTGAAGCGGATGGCGATGCCCGAACAGAGACGATGCTTGGAGAACTCCGCGCCTTGCACACATCCTTTCAGGAGGAAGCAGGTGCGGACGGATGGATGGGGACCCTTCCAATTACCGTCAGAGCTGACATTACCAACAAAGTTTCTGAACTCTTTACACAGGCAGTCGAGTGTTTGAAAGACACACTTAAAATGCATCAAAAATCAACAGGGACACAATTGGGAACTACCGTTAAAGGTGTGCTTCAACAACATCGAGAACAACTGATTAAAGATGTTCAGCAGACGATTGTCCAACTCTCACATCTCTATGCGCGGGTACTAACGCTCAACCCTGAAAGTGATGAGACAGAGCTCACACGTCTTCGCACTGAACTCGATGAGAGCCTCACTTTTGCGAAACAGGTCGACGCAAAGATACGTGAATTAACACCGCCTCACGATTATGATACACCTGAAATAAAAAATGAGGAATAACAGATATTTGATAAAAAATAATAAAGTAAAGGACAAAATTTATGGCGCGCCACATACGGCACTATGACAACATTCCGAGCAACTGGGAACCTGTTTTAGAACGTTTAAAGCGATTTGAAGCACTCACACAGCAAATCGATAAAGCAAAAAAGGAACAGGGAACCGATTCAACCGAAATACTTAAAACGTTCTATACACAACATGACGGCTTGATGTCGGATACGTGTGCCCGTTTACAGCGTGCGCCGACATATTGTGATGAGGCGACCTTAGACACCGCGTTTGTTGAAGCCGTCTGGCTGGCTCTTGAACACTATCCGGCTCTGGTGCATCATCCAGAGATTGAAAATTTAGATACCGCAGGCTCTAAAATTTTCACACTTTTCGCTCCGGACGCGCCAGCAGTCTCGGACGAACGAGAGAAACTAAAAATCCGGCTCCAACGCGCCTTCAACCTGGATTCGGAGATGGTGGACAGACTCACTCGGGACCTGTCTGTCCGGACAAGTCCGCTGCGGCATCGACATCAAATCATGCGGAGTTTAGAGACTCGCTTCAATTTGGTGTCGGATAACCCGAAACTGGATGCAGAGACCCTACAGCTCTTTCAGTCTTTATATCCAGGTGCCCCTTTTGAAACAGGCGAGGTAAAGTTGGTGAAAACCTCCTCCGCGCTGTATTTTTGCCTTCCTACTGAACCGCGGGAAAACTTACAAGAACCGAGTCCTCCGATAGATGATGCCCGTGAAGAAAGCCAAACTTCACAACGTCCGAAAACTTATTACGAAAAATTTCTGCGAAAAATTTGGGAGGTTGAACCGTTTGCCCATTTTCCTGTGTTCGGCACCTTTGATGCAGAAGACTTAGACTTAACCTTGCGTCAGGAGATCGCTGCTGACACTAACTTGTCCTTGGAATTGGTCACGTCAACATTGACGCGTATGATCGGCGTGCTTCCTTTACCGGAACTCGATAAATATCTAATTCACGATACATGGGGACATCAGTGGCAAGAAAGTCTACTTGATTTTGAGGAACCGTATACTGCGTTAACTCTGTTTAAACGCCCATTATCCTTAACGGAAACGGCATCGGTTTTGGGGGAGCAGACTTCTTTCGCTGACACATTCGTCAAAACTGAGACGGGGGCAATAGCCCTTGATTCAGAAAAACTTCAGCAATTTATAGATGCGGAATTGTATGAACGGGCAATCATCGCTTTTACACCTATTCTCGCAGAAATGTTGGCGGATGTTGTGGAATACAAGTTTTTAGAATTATATCCTGAGCAGGCACATTTACTGCCGAGTTCTTCCTTACTCAAAGCGTTTCCGAGCAAGTTGGATTTGACCCTTGTAGATCTGCGTACTTGCTTCGTCCATGCCTCTGAAGTCTTCCAAAACTGGGTTGACTCTGCATCAACACAACAGCAGTTACATAAGGAAATTTGCGAGAAACTTGATATACCAGACGAGACAACAAAACACAAGGAACTCTCGCAGGTCTTGCGGACCGCGGTCGAACTCTGTAAGGCGCAGCTTCACGCTTTCTACCAACCCGAATGGTCATGGGAAACAGTGAAGATGGGCGAAGATAGCGCCTTGAAATTGAACGCCTTCAGTTTCGCCGCACTGAACTTTCTCCGCATCCACACTGCACTCATTCAGACCTACGAAGATCTCTCACAGAT
>VXXH01000822.1 GCA_009835515.1 Candidatus Poribacteria bacterium | reverse complement strand
CACCGAAAACAGTGAAAAAGGGGGCGTGTCAAGAGGTTGTCCTGACGGGTGAAGACGCGTCCTTGGATGTCCTGCCCCTTATTAAATGCTGGCCCCTTGATGCTGACCGATATATCACCTTGCCCCAAGTTTTTACGCATAGCCTCAAAACAGGTCAACGAAATGTCGGGACGTATCGTTTGCAAAAGATAACCCCACACGCATTAGCGATGCATTGGCAGATTCACCACGATGGTGCCGCGCATCATCGCGAATATCGTCAAGCCGCGCAACAGATGCCTGTGGCAATCGCGCTCGGCGGCGATCCTGTGATGTCTTACATCGGGACGGCACCGCTGCCATCCGGCATTGATGAGCTCCTATTTGGGGGGTTTCTCCGTAAATCGAATGTCGAAATGGTGCCTGCTAAGACGATTGATATGCTTGTCCCGGCAGATGCCGACATCGTGATTGAGGGGTATATTGAGCCAGATGAAACTTGCATAGAGGGACCCTTTGGTGATCATACGGGGTTTTATTCTTTAGCAGATACGTACCCACTGATGCACATCACGGCGATTACGCACCGCAAAAACCCTATCTATCAGACAATTATCGTCGGTAAACCACCGATGGAGGATTGCTACATGGGGAAAGCGACTGAGCGGATCTTTATGCCGTTGATTAAGACGCAGCTCCCGGAACTCGTGGATATGAATCTACCCTTGTTCGGTGTATTCCACAATTTCGCGCTGATTTCTATCGACAAACGTTACCCGTATCAGGCTAAGAAAATGATGCACAGTTTCTGGGGGCTTGGGCAGCTGATGTTCAGCAAAATCATCATCGTTGTCGATAAAGATGTTGATGTTCAGAATGTCGAAGAGGTACTTTTCTATGTCGGGAGCAATGTTGATCCGAAACGGGATGTAACAATTGTTGAGGGACCTGTTGATGTGTTGGATCACGCTTCCCCGCTTATGGGTGCCGGGTCTAAGATGGGCATTGATGCCACGACGAAGTGGGCAGAAGAGGGGTATCAACGCGAATGGCCCGAGGAGATTCGGATGTCTGATGATGTGATTGCCTTAGTTGATGAGAAGTGGAAAAAATATGGGTTTTAAGGATGGTTATTGGAGGAATGGTTATCAGTTATCAGTTAAGAGTTACCTTGTGGCAGTCACGTTGATTGTATCCACCACAGAAATCCTCTTTAACTGCTCTCACTGCGAGGCATGAAAGATTTTTTCGCAGAAAAAATCGCTGTGACAACTGATAACTTTAAAGGAGAAGAACGATGACAGAAACGATTTACGATGTCGCTGTAATTGGCGCGGGACCGGCTGGTACGCAAGCCGCAGTCTCAGCGAGCCACCAAATGCGACATGTTTTGATGCTACACTCTGGAAAAGTCAGTTTTAGTCGCGGGCGTGCTTACTGGTCAAAGTCGGTAGAAATTGAAGACGCGCCTGTCTTTCCCGGTATCATCGGACCTCATTTTGCGAAAGAACTCTTGATATGGATGGAGAGCCGACCGGTTGTCGATTTCATGCTCGGATCGGAAAAACGAAAAACTGGCATTGACATACGCGATGGATTGGTGCAAAAACTCACACGAAACGGTGATCTCTTTGAACTTAAAGTATCTACAAAAACACTTAAACAAAATACACCTTTAGAGGTGGCACATTTTAAATCTCGTACCGTTGTTGTTGCTGCCGGGTTTGATGACAAATGGCCCGATATCGAATTTGAACCGGGTGAAGAACGACTCTATAAGCAGTATGCGACCGTCTTCCGCTACGCCGGTAACAAAAAAGGGTGGCACGTCTGTATCCGTTGCGATGGACATCTCCATGTCAATGAACATTTGGCACTCCTCGGTGTCGGCGACTATATCTATGAGGCAGCGATCGGTGCGCAAGACTTTACCGATAAAATCACAATCTTAACAAACGGCAGACCGCACGGTATGTCGCCGCCTGTGTTGGAACAGGTGAAAGCACGTAAAATTAATATCATTGAGACAAAAATTAAACGGCACATTGGTGAGAAAACCAACCTTTTGGGATTCGAGATGGTTGATGGCACTGAACTGTTTTTCCACGGCTTCCTCGTTGATGAAGGGTTAATCCCGAATACGAAGTTCCTTGAAGGATGGGATTACCAGAAAGACGAAGAAGGTTTGATTATCGCAAACGAAGATATGCAAATGTTAGATAGCAATGGGGACCCGATTCCTGGACTCTTTGCCGCAGGCGATATTATATCCGGTGAGCGGAACCTGATCGCAACGGCGTTCGCACTCGGTCAGGAAGCGGGTTTATCAGCATCAGATTCCTTGCGTCGGTGGCACTTTCCGGATTAGGAGGGACACATAGAGATAATGCAGAACGAGCAAAAGGATACCGTCTATATTATTGATACGCACGCCGAAATATTTCGCGCGTATTACGCGATTCGTAGTGGGTTAACAAGCAGCATTACCGGGGAAGCGACACATGCGGTCTTCGGATTCGCCGGAACGCTGATTAGAATTTTAACCGAGCTTCAGGCAAAGTATGTCGTCGCTGCAATTGATACACCCGGCGACACGTTTCGCAATGAACTCTATTCGGAATACAAGGCGAACCGTTCGCCTGCACCTGATGACCTCGTGACCCAGATTCATCGCATCCTGCAATTGCTTGAGGCGTTTGGTATCTTGACGCTCGGTAAACCGGAACTGGAGGCAGACGACATCATCGCCTCTGTTACACAAGCGATACTTGACGATCCAAACGCACAAAACGTTGATGTCTCTATTATTTCCAGAGACAAAGACCTGGAACAACTGATTGAGGACCGGGTGACAATGCTCGACCTCCACAACAATAAAATTATTGATGAGCGATCGTTGTGGGAGACGAAAGGTATAAAACCGGACCAAGTTATTGATACGCTTGCGTTGATGGGTGATACTTCTGATAATGTCCCCGGTGTCGAAAAGGTAGGCTTGAAAACCGCTGCACAATTGATTCAGCAGTACGGTTCTATTGACGGTATTTTTGAAAATATTGATGAGATTAAAGGGAAACGTCGCGAGAATTTGGAAAAGGCGAGAGCACAACTTCCGCTTTCAAAACAACTAATAACCTTGATACGAGACGCTGATTTGGACTTTTCCTTAGAGCAGGCACGCGTCAAACCGCTGGATCTCCAGAAAATCCGTCCGCTGCTTCAGGAATTGGAACTCAAACGTTATGAACAGGTTGTAACAAAACTCGCAGACGGGGATACCGCGTCTGTAACCGCACCGGCGACACGCAAGGAACGGGTTGCGGAATTAGCACAAAAAACGGATGCCATTTTGGACAAGGGCAGCTACGGCACCGCTGAAACAGGCGACTATTCAGCGGTTGTTACGCTCGAAGATCTGAACGCGCTCGTTGAGACGCTATCGGTACAAGAAATCATCAGTTTTGATACCGAAACAGACGGCTTGGATCGTGAAGCGAAACTTTGTGGGTTAAGTTTCTCTTGGAAACCCAAACGCGGCGTTTATGTACCGGTGCGTTCGCCACAGCCTGAAAACCATTTAGATGTAGACACCGTGCTTTCGGCACTCAAGCCGATTCTCGAGGATCCCGCGCGACCGAAATGTGGACATAACCTGAAGTTTGATGCAAGTATCCTCATTAGGAACGGTGTTAAACTTCAAGGTGTCGTTTTTGATACGCTGCTCGCAAGCCAATTGGTCGATGCACGGACACCGTCCCACAACCTTGATACGTTGGCACTGCTCCATTTAGAGCATAAAATGATCTCGTTTGAGGAACTAACGACGGATCCCAGCGATGCAACGTCTACTGACGCAGCAGAACAATTGGATGGACTGTTCGAGGCAGAGAACACACGGCAGAAGACAATTGATGAAGTGCCTTTGGCGGAAGCCACAGTTTACGCTGCAGAAGATGCAGACATCACGCTCCGTCTCTACCACTTCCTTACGCCGAAACTTGATGCGTTGGGTATTACAGAATTGGTGCGCGAGATCGAATCACCGCTCGCGCCGATTCTCGCTGAGATGGAATATAACGGCATCGTTTGCGATAAGGCGGAACTCAAACGTCAAAGCGGGATCATTGAAAAACTCGTTAATGATCGGCAAGCAGAGATTCACGAAATAGTCGGGTATCCGTTTAATATTGATTCACCCAGCCAATTGGCGCAAGTCCTGTTTGATGAACTCGGTTTCAAACCGGTAAAACGGACACGCGGCGGCAAAGTCTCCACGGATGTCACTGTGTTAGAAGCACTTTCCCTCAGAGAGGATGTCAACGATCCGAAGACGAGTGTGCCACGCTTAATTATTGATTATCGACAGTATCGTAAGTTACAGAGCACCTATCTGGCACAGCTCCAGAGTGCTATTGATGAAAGAACAGACCGTATCCATACACATCTCTATCAGTTAACGACAGCAACGGGGCGTTTGAAGTCCGACGGTCCGAATCTACAAAATATCCCGGTCCGTACGGAGATCGGCAGACAGTTACGGCGCGCATTTACGGCACCAGAAGGACATAAGTTAATCTGCGCGGACTACTCGCAGATCGAACTCCGTATTTTGGCACACTTTAGTGAAGATGAAAGTCTGATTGAGACATTCACCGAAGACTTGGACATCCATACAGCTGTTGCCTCACAGGTGTTTCAGTTGCCGACGGAACTGGTTACACGAGAACTCCGCGATAAGGCGAAAACTATTAATTTCGGTATCATCTATGGGGTCTCCGCGACAGGTCTTGCGCGTCGGATTAAGGGGATGAGTGTAAAAGAGGCATCAGCCCTCATTGAGGATTACAAAACGCGTTTTCCGGGAATAGATCGCTTTCTGCAACAATGTGTCCAAGAAGCATCGGATCACGGATATGTGAGTACACTTACCGGTAGACGCCGCGCTATTCCTGAAATTTATTCCACCAACCGAAGTCGGCGCAGTCTCGGTGAACGTTTGGCAATCAATACCGTCGTGCAAGGTTCTGCTGCGGATTTGATGAAGGCGGCGATGGTACATGTGCAACACCGAATTGATGCGGATAAATTGCCGTTAAAAATGCTATTACAGATTCATGATGAGTTGGTACTTGAGGTACCGGAAACACTCGCTGCGGAGCAGGCTGAGATTGTTTG
>VXXH01000231.1 GCA_009835515.1 Candidatus Poribacteria bacterium | reverse complement strand
ACTTCTAATCTGATGCGATATAAAATCGTTTCTGTGACAAAACAGTGAATCTCATAGCCATCTTGTTTTCAGTTTTCCGTTGTTTGAAGTTACAGGGAGGATATGGACATGGCAAATTTACGCGTTGGGGTTATTGGTTGTAGCGGTATCGGTACGACACATGCATCGGGGATAATCGGTCTGCCGAATGTTGAATTAGCCGCTGGCTGCGATTTTGTTCAGAGTACGTTAGATGCTTTCAAGGAAAAATATCAGGATAATTGGGACAACATCTCTCTGTATACGAACCATCAGGAGATGCTCGCCGCTGAGAATTTGGATGTCGTGACGGTGGCAACGTCTGATCACCGACACGCCGACCTCGTTGTTGACGCGGCAAACGCCGGTGTAAAAGGTATCTTTTGTGAAAAGCCGATGGCGACGAGTGTTGAAGATGCGGACAGGATGATGGAGGCAACCGAGCGAAACGGCACGATTCTGTCGATTGACCATACACGTCGGTGGCAACCTCTATGGCGGCATACGCATGATGTGATCGTCGGTGGTGGACGTATCGGAGATGTCCAATATGTTATCGGCACGTTGAGCGGTGGGCGCGCAATGCTTTTCCGCAACGGGACACACCTCGTCGATGCGATCTGCTACTTCGCTGACTCAGAACCGGAATGGGTTACCGCCGAATTAGAGGACGGCTATGCGGATTATAACGAGTATAAAGGTGATGGTGGACATGTGCCAGCAACGGAGCCGTCGGCGCATGGGTATATCCACTTTGCGAACGGTGTGCGCGGCTACTATGCTGGCGGTCCAAAGACAACGCTCTCTGGGTTCCGTGTAGAGATCGTTGGCACCAACGGCTATATCCTCATCAGTGATAGAGGGGCGACACTCCACCAAGACGATGCTGTTGAGACGATTGAGGCACCGTCGTGGGATATGACGGGTATCCCCGCTGGGGTGCGAGAGTTGGTAGGTCTTGTTGCAGAGGGTGGACAACCCGTTTCGCCTGGGAGTGAGGGGTACAAAGTCGTCCAGATTATCATCGGCTTCTTAACTTCACAGCAGCGTGATAACGGGAAAGTTAGGCTGCCGTTGTCTGGTGGTTAGTTTTCCTTTCATGTCAGCATGCTGGTAAATTGAAATGTGTGAAAAGTGTGATCCAATTGTGACGGAAGTCCGGAAATTCCGAGAGGAACATGCGAAAAAGTTTGACTACAATCTACAGTCAATCTACGAAGATTTGATTGAACAAGAGAGGCTTAGCGGCCGGAGGTTTGTCCATTACGCATCGGAAGGCTACAAACAGGTTGAAATGCAAATGCACAACTTACCTGGAGACGATGAAGTGCTGTACGGTGTGAACTCTAAATATTTCGTTAGGCAAACACAAGGCATAGCCGATGAAGTCAGAGATACTCCGATTTAATCAACTTTTAAGACAATTGCGTTCTCAGGAGTCCATTGCAGATAGACGGGATCGCCGCGTTGAAAGCGGTGTGTATCTTTCATGCCGATGTTCTGTTGGTGTGCAATGAGTGGGGTCGGGTAGCCTGTTTGCACGGTGTATTGCAGCGTCGTGCCGAGGTAAATTTCATCTTCGATCACGCCGCGTAAGAAATTAGGAGCATTGGCGTTAAGGGTTGTCCGCAAGTCAAAACGTTCTGGACGGATCGCTATAGTAACAGGTGTATTCAATGGCACGTCACGATTCGGCATGCAGACAACCTTAAGCGGTGGTTCTGTTGTCAGCATAATTTCATTCTCGCTGATGAGTGTTCCTTGAAGGAAGTTAGAGGTGCCGATAAAGTCTGCGACGAAACGATTCTGTGGTGAATCGTAGATTTCGGAGGGTGTTCCTACCTGAAGGATTTTGCCATTGTTCATCACCGCCATCCGGTCTGATAGTGCTAACGCCTCCCCTTGATCGTGTGTAACGTAGACAAACGTGATGCCGACTTTGCGTTGCAATGCCTTGAGTTCCAATTGCATCTGTTTTCGGAGTTTCAGGTCAAGCGCGGAGAGCGGTTCATCTAACAGCAAAATCGTCGGTTCGTTGATCAAAGCACGCGCCAGTGCTACACGTTGTCTCTCACCGCCAGAGAGTTCACTCGGCCTCCGGTCCCCGTACCCGGGCAGCTGAATCAAATCTAAGGAACGTTCAACGGCATCTGAAGTCTCTGCTTTAGATGCCTTTTTCATCTGTAGCCCGAATGCGATATTCTGGGTGACTGTTTTATGGGGGAATAAGGCGTAATTTTGGAAAACGGTGTTGACTGGACGGCGATACGCGGGTATTTCTCCCATCAATTCGTCGTTGATGTAGATTTCGCCAGCGGTAGGATACTCAAACCCGCCGATGATGCGTAGTGTTGTCGTTTTTCCGCAGCCGCTCGGTCCGAGTAGAGAGAAAAACTCGCCACCTTCTATCTGTAATGACACATCATCAACTGCGACCGTGTCGCCGAACTGCTTTGTTACGGATATGAGGGTAATCTGTCCTATTGCCATGTATGCGCTGCCCTCTGACAAACGACAATGTTTTCTTCGTGCATCGTTGTGGAGGTTTCACCTGCAACGTTGGAAGGACTGTTCTTCTTCGGCATCCGTTTGTTTGGTATATTCCTGACGATGGTCGCCTTATGCGTAAAACCGTGCTGACGAAAGGCATCAACAATAAATGCGTCGGTCGGCAGCGTAACTTCTTTAACTCGGCGATTGCCTACGACATAGCAGATTGTAGCACATCGTGAAAGTACTTGAACTATTGAATTGATGCTACGTCTAAGGTCAATGTAAAATGCTGACGCCTCTCGCGCTCGCTTTTCATCGACTAAACGGATTTTGTCAACAGCAGGTGATATTGGAGAATCCTTCAATATTTCTTTTGAATGCTGACCGCCCATTGCGAGTTTGTCAATTTTGCGAGCATTCGGTAAACCTATCCATTCCGCTGCAAGCCGCGAATATTGTCCATACGCCACTGTGGTCTGTGAATCTCCATACGGCGGAGATGTAATCACAACATCATAGCCTCCGAGAGGTCGGGGCATTGGGTGTTCACCTTGGGCTGTGTTTGCTTCGGATACCGATGCCTCAACGTTTTTCCGTTTTTTGAGGAACGCTGCTAAGCCGTGCCGATTTCTGCTGAGCTTCTTGCTAAAGATGCCGAACACGTCAGGTTTGAAACCCTCAAGTTTTTCGGCAGACATGCGATATAATTTAAACTCTCCGTTCCGCGTATAGGATACCTCTCGAACCGTCTCCGAAAAAGCGACGAGTATAAAGTTTCGGACGGCTTCATCTGCTACTTTGTTAATCCAATCACGTAGATACGCGAGATATCTGATAGTTTCTTCGGAGAACCAATACGAAAGGTTCTGAATCTCAGGAATCGGAGCGTTAGGGACCTTGTCGTCTTGGAATTCAACCTGAAAGAGATCATCATTTAATCTGCTGAGTATTTCATCTAAAGTTGATAGACAAATCTGTGTTGACTTAGCAGTTGCTATCAGGCGTACGAGCGGATTAATATCGCATCCAACGCTGTGCATACCGAGTAGGGACGCTTCAACCAGCGAGGTGCCGGTGCCACAATAGGGGTCAAGCAGCCATCCTCCCTCTACACCGTACGTCTTAATGAGTTTCCGCGCGATTTGCGGAATCATCATCGCTGGGTAGGTGTGGAAACAGTGGGTATACTCTTTGGTGTCAGCATTCTGAAGATCCCAAGTTTCGTCTCTATATTTCAGATTTCCTCTTTGCATTTTTGAAGGTTTCTAATCAGTGGATAAAATTCGCGTTAAAATTTGGTTTACGAGTTGTGGATTTGCCTTTCCGCGGGTGGCGCGCATGACTTGTCCGACGAGGAATCCGATCGCTTTCTTTGTGCCATCACGGTAATCTTGGGCGGGACCGGGGTTATCCTCTACAACCTGTAGCACAATGGCTTCTATCTCTGAGGTATCCGTAATCTGTGCTAAGCCCTTTTCGGCGACAATCTCTTTCGGCATTTTACCTGTCTCAAAGGCATCATCAAGCACAGATTTGGCGATTTTGCCACTGATGGTTGCGTTGTCAATCAGTTGGATGAGTTCACTGAGGTGTGCTGGCGTGATTTTTGAATCTTGAATCTCAATTTCTTCCGTGTTGAGAAGTCGAGTGAGGTCGCCCATAATCCAGTTCGCACAGGTTGTCGGTTCGCCGCTGAGTTGTGCGGCTTCGTCAAAGAATTCGGCGAGGGATCGAGTGGTTGTCAGAAACTCGGCATTTTCGGTGGAAATGTCGTAATCCGCAATAAAACGTTTGCGCCGCGCTGCGGGGAGTTCCGGGAGCGTCGGTTGAACCTCTTGAATCCATTCATCGCTTATCTGGACGTGGACGAGATCGGGTTCCGGGAAGTAGCGATAGTCGTCTGCTTCCTCCTTGCCGCGCATCGCCACGGTTTTACCCGTGCTTGGATCAAACAGGAGTGTTTCTTGGACGACCTCTTCACCGGCATCCAAAATCCGTGCTTGCCGTTTTACCTCATACTCCATCGCATCGATTAATTCTTGGAACGAGTTTTTGTTTTTGATCTCCGTGCGCGTGCCTAACTCTTTACTGCCTTTGGGGCGTAGGGAGAGGTTCGGCTCGCATCGCAGACTCCCTTCTTCCATGTTGCAATCGCTGACCTCAATATATTCTAAGATTTCTTTAACAGCTCGGCAATAGGCGATTGCCTCTTCGGGGGAGTGCAGTTCAGGTTCGCTTACAATTTCAAGGAGCGGTACACCGGCGCGATTGAAGTCCATGAAACTACGGGTCGGATCGCCTGTAACTTCGGCATGGATAGATTTTCCTGCGTCCTCTTCAAGATGGATTCTACGGAGTGCGACAGTCCGAGGTTCTCCATCAAATTCAAAGGTTACCTGTCCGTTTTGACATAACGGGATGTCATATTGCGAGATCTGATAGTTCTTCGGCAGGTCTGGATAGAAATAGTTCTTCCGATCAAATTTACTGGAGGTTGTGATTTCGCAGCCCATCGCCAGTCCTGATCGAACTGCAAACTCAACGGCGCGTCTATTGATGACGGGTAATGTTCCCGGCATCCCTAAGCAAATTGGGCATGTACAATCATTCGCTGATGCCCCGAAAGTGTAAGCGCAGTTGCAGAAGAGTTTACTT
>VXXH01000228.1:2598-5175 GCA_009835515.1 Candidatus Poribacteria bacterium | reverse complement strand
GTATACCATGAAACGTATATTTGTCTTCACTTTTATCATCGCAATGCTTGCCGGAACATCGCTCTGGGCACTGCGAGGTAACGTCCGAGGAAGGAACTACAACCGGGATTTACAGAAACGCAGTGGGCATTCAGAATGGGCGAAATGTATCGCTAAAGACTCTGATGGTGCCATCCGTACCCAAGCCTATATTGAAGTGGATGTTGATAAGCCATGGGAAAATCTCCCGAACAAACCACATAAACCACAAAAATGGGGCGTGGATTACGCGGCATCTAGCAACGCATGGGGATGGGCGAATGATGGACAATGGACGGTCTACGCTTCTGTGCCCAACGATACCGATGGTGAACGTTCTGGGACCGCGGATGGACATTTCTCTGTAGGAGCGAGCGCACAGGATTTCGATTGGTGGGCAGATGTCGATGCAGAGGAAGCCTTATCTTCATGCTCCGGGTCATGTTCCGCCTATTCAAAGAATAGTCTCGGAATGGTTGATCATCGCAGCCGTTCCGATGCCTATAAGTTCGCGCAGAAGGGCGAATCTTAGGTGAACGAATCAAAACGGAACGTTTCTGTAGACCCTTGTGAAAATAGAAACGTTCCATACCCATACGGCTTTGTTTCGGGAGGTGTTATATCTCGTGAAGTTTTTGTCTCTCGTAAGCTCTCTTACGCTTATTTTACTCCTAGCACTGCTACTGTCGGTCGTACTGACGTTCCTGACTTCGTCTGATGACTCTCATAGTCTCTCGGATATTCTCGCAATCGCCCGTGAGGAAGGGTGGATACACGGACCCGATAGGGCTTCGGTGATTTGGGAAGAATATCAAGCCCGCACACATGCCGTGGCACATCTTGAAGCAAAGCACATCCTCATATTTCTAATAGCGTTCTTTGTCTTATCCCCTATTTACTGGTGGGTTGTGAAAAACATAACATCGGCATCTGAAACGATAAGAACCCTAAGGAGAGGTCATGATTGTAAGTGGTTCTAACACCCATGGCAACTTCATGGATGGGAGAAGGTGGAAGACCCAGTCTTACGCGCCGCATACGTCCGCTTCTTACTCAGCAAGGGTAAAATCGCAATTCCACGCCATTGGATCCATACAGAAGATCGGATTTTATTCGCCGAATACTACCGCGCCCAGCTCGTTAAACAGTTTGGAGACATTCCCCAAGTTCACACCGTCGCGACTTGGGAGTTAAAACATGCAATAGGTGCAGTAATGGGCATTCCCTGGTTCAAGGCAAAACCTGGGGCGCATATTGCCTATCTTGAGGCACTCTATCATCTTTGGCCCACTGAAAGCCACCGACAAACGCTTGAAAACGCTCGAAAAGAAGCGGCGAAGTCTACTTATGAGGAACTAAAGGAGAAGAATCCCGAACTATGGGCGCAACTTGAACTTGAACGACTCATTGAAGAACATGGCGACAATCCGCACACGCACATCGTGGCGGAGTTTCATCGAAAAACTGCAATCGGGCTTCACACTACAGAAGATGAGTACCTCGCCTACCTTGAAGCAGTCGTTCATCTCAATCCGGACGATGAAATAGGACCGCGTCTCCTTGAAAGATTTCGGAAAGCCAAAGCGGATGGAATCCGATTCGCGGACGTAAAAACAGATGATACAGCAAGTATGCTATAGGGCACGCTAAGAATCATATCCCTTATGCTGCAGGGGCTTCCAGACGCATCGGCATGATGAGGGAAATATATTCATCCTCGCTGACCGGCTTAATAAGGACGGGGTTCAACTCGCCTGTAAATTCAATCGCCAAAGACTCGGTTTGAATGTGTGCCAACGCCTCTATCAAAAAGCGAGCATCAAAACCAACCCTTACCTTCCCGGTACCAGACTCTACAGGCACTGTCTCGTGTGCCTCTCCCAATTCGGGAGTTCTTGCGTAAACCCGAACCTGTTCGGTATCAATCTCTAAACAGATCGAATAGTTCTTTGGATTTGACAGCAGTGCCACACGCCGTGTTGCGCTCAATATCTGGTCTCTTGAAACGACCGTTCGACCCTCAGTGGATTCGGGAATAATCTTCTCATATTTCGGATACTCTCCCTCCACGAGCCGGGTTGTCAAAGTAGCATTGCCATCGGTAAAGAGGATTTGGTTTTCAAAAACGGAGACTTCCACCTCACCAGCATCAGCAAAGGTCTTCGCGATCTCTCGAACCGCCTTGAGTGGGACAATGAACCCATTGGCTTCGCCGGATGCGTTAAGCGACTCGCAGTGTGTGAGCGCGAGACGTTTCCCATCAGTCGCAACGACTTCGGTCCTGTCCTGAAGGAGATTAAAGTAGAGCCCGTTTAGAAAATAGCGAACCTCCTCTGTAGACGCAGCAAATTCTGTTTTCTGGATGACATCAATCAACGTTTCTCCGCCGATCGACAAGGCTTCGCCTTCAACGGAAGGCAGCTGCGGGAACTCCTCATCAGGCATCCCAATAATCTTGTAAACACCATCGCCGCACGTAATTTCAACGCGGTCATTTGCTGTCGTTACCAAGTCTATCGGTTTATCCACGGGCAATTCTTTGACAATATCGCCCAACTT
>VXXH01000228.1:0-2588 GCA_009835515.1 Candidatus Poribacteria bacterium | reverse complement strand
CCCCGCTTTCTTTGACTTCTCCATCGACCTTCATTTTGATGCCGACTTCCAAATCTGTCGCCATACACTCAATCGTGCTATCCTCCGCTCGGATAAGAACGTTCGAGAGGATAGGTAGGGCATTCCGCCCACCGGCTACTCCTTGCAGGACCTGTAAGGCGTATAACAGGTCATCTTTTTGAAAAGTTAATTCCATCCTAAAATCTCCATATTAAGAATTGCGAATAAAATTTACGTTGATTTTTGTCTATCGCTAACACGTATAATGTGTACTGTACTTAAGAAAACTGTGTCTCTCCGTTTTAGTCGCACCAACCACGAATTTTACAAGTGGTGCCGACCGAATCTAATTTGGCAGAGCCATCCAGTTTCGGAGATCGTTCCTACAAGGAAGAGTTTTACGGGAAAAAATCGAAATTATCGGACAATTGAATGGCTCTGTCTAATTTGGATGAAAATCTTGACAAACATCTCTATTTAGTATAACATATTCAGTGAATACAACAAAGAAAAATTTTAGTGATCTCAACAAGTTTTCAAGACAAGTTCTACAACACCGCGTCCACTTTACAACCCAAGTTTCCTGACAAGATATACACCCGAACCGTTAGTTTTTATAGGTCCGAACCGAAGGGACAAGCAAACTAACCGGTATCGTTCTTCTCCTTAAAATATGCACACTACGGCTCCACACACCTCGCATGCAATCGCGAAACGCGCAGTACTGATTGGCACCATCCTTATCATTGGAAATAGTTACTGGATCGCTTACGTCGAGATGATTTGGCACACTGCGCATCTGACGACAGTCGCGATGTCCGTCAATGTCATGTTCGGCATTTTGGCGATGACACTGTTGAACATCGGTGTACGGCGTATCTTTCCACGGATCGCCTTGGAACCGCGCGACCTCCTCGTGGTATACAGTATGCTCGCTGTGGGGAGCGCGTTTTCAGGACACGATTGTATTCCGCGCCTGATGGGACTTATCCCGTACGCCTTCCGCTTCGCTACACCGGAAAACGATTGGGAGGCACTCCTCTTTCACCATCTCCCCGAATGGCTTGTGGTGAAACATCCAAAAACAGTCACCGACTTCTACGAAGGCGAGGTAAACTTCTTTACGGAAGGTTATGTACAGCACTGGGTTGTACCGATCCTCTCTTGGTCAGCAGTAATCTTTCTGTTGATGCTCATCTTTCTCTGCTTAACTGCCCTGCTGCGCAAGCAGTGGATCGAAAATGAAAAACTCGCGTATCCGATTATCCAGATTCCGTTAGAAATTACCACTAACCGCCATATTTTCAGGAATCGCTTGCTCTGGATCGGTTTCGGGATAGCTATGGGTATCAATCTACTCAATGGGCTGCAGTTCTTTTTTCCGGTACTTCCAGAGATTCCAGTCCGAAAGTACAATCTGAATATCTACTTTACACAGAAACCGTGGAACGCCATGGGCAGTATGCCCCTGCGGTTCCACCCATATCTGATCGGTTTTTCGTTCATTCTACCGTTGGATTTAGCCTTCTCGTGTGCCTTCTTCTACTTGATGAAGAAGGTGCAGCTGCTGGTTGGCAGTGCCGTCGGGATCGCCACGTTACAGGGTTACCCATTTTTGGGTGAACAGGGAGCAGGCGCGTTGTTGGCACTGCTCGCAATTGCGTGTTGGCATGCGCGAAAACACTTTGCATCCGTGCTGAGACAAGTGGTTCATCCGAATCGCAGGGAATCACAAACTGAAGCACTCTCATATCGGAGCGCGGTGATAACGCTTGGGATCTGCCTCTTACTTCTCGCTGTTTTCTGTATCCGTGGCGGGATGTCGCTGTGGGCATTCGCGATTTACATCGGTATCTATCTGATGATCGTCGTCGGATTAACTCGGATGCGAGCGGAACTGGGACCCCCGATACACGCTATCGGCTATCTTACGCCGCAGTATATGATGATCTCGCTACTCGGTACACGGCGTTTACGTCCGGGCAACCTAACGATGCTCTCGCTCATGAATTGGCTCAGCGGCGCGAGTTATGCCTCTTTCCGAACCCATCCGATGCCGGACCAGTTAGAGGCGTTCAAACTTGCCGAGCGTACCGGTATCCGAAACCGAACGATGTTTGCCGTATTAGTTATCGCGAGTCTCGTCGGTATCCTATCAAGTCTGATTCTCTATCCTTATGCGATTTATAGTGAAGGGGTGGCTGCTGGTTCGGAGCAGATTCATGCGGGTGGCGCGGATACATATAACTTCCTTTCGTCATGGTTAGTGAACCCAAAACCGACGGATTGGCTCGCGACCTCGGTGTTAGGTTTAGCATTTGCGGGGAATTTGGGCATCATGTTCTTGCGCTCGCGTTTTGTGTGGTGTCCATTGCACCCAGCAGGATATGTTATCGGCGTCGCGCCCGGGACAACAGACGTGATCTGGTTCCCGCTGCTCCTTGCGATGATAACAAAATGGCTCATTTTAAAACACGGCGGAATCAATGCCTATCGGAAAGCAGTACCCTTCTTCATCGGTCTGGTGTTAGGTGAAGCATTGATGGGGTGTTTCTGGCCCCTGTTGAGTCTTATACTCTGGTCAGCAG
>VXXH01000150.1:3382-5221 GCA_009835515.1 Candidatus Poribacteria bacterium | reverse complement strand
CTATTATTGAGTCCCTTAACTTTAAGATAGCGTATCATCTATTTTACCTCACAGAGATAGTTTCCAACGTAAAATCTGAACGCCTATGGAATCTCTAACTTTTCTTTACAATGCTGCGCAAGGATTTTCATTTCGGAGATAACTTGTGCCTCAGTTTTAATCAGATAGTTAAAGAGAGGCGGTGTCGGCTGCCTATTAAAAAGTCTGTCGAAGAAGCTGCGCTGTGCGTGTGCAGGTATGCTAAAATGCGAAGTATCGGTCCGCGACGGTTCTATCCCTAAGTATTCAATTGAAAGATAATGCGCGACCTCCTCTTGCGTGATGTCCCCTTCATGAATGCTGCCTGTATTTCTGCGTCCGTAACTGATGGCATAGACTCTGCCACTCATTTGGCTGAGCACCGTATAACCACCGACATCAACATTTTCGTTCCAACACTTCTCAAACCCGTTTTTCGGCAGACGTTCACGGAGTTCTTCGGCAGAACGCACCACAAATCTGTTCTGATGCGGCGTTTTAATAATAAGGAAGCCTTCATCTTGTACCTCTAATGGTAGTTGCCCCGTGAGTAGCTCAACAGAATCCAAGGTCCAGATGATGCCGTTTCGGATACCCTTTGCCATGTTATGGTGTCTCTCAACAAATTCGCCGTTCAGCGGATGCAGACGATAGGCACCACCGCCATTAAAAGTTTCCCGCAATTTTCGACGGTGTTCTATCACAGGGAACCGTTTTTTAGGGACCGGTATCTCTAACCGCAGTGTATATCCGGTCTGTAAATCGGTTGTGAGGTTTAGTTGGGATTGGCGAAGTTCGGCTAATCGGGTCAAGGCGGTTTGACTTTTGGATAAGACGCGCCCAATGAGATACTCGCGGCGAAGCCCTGGGATTTCTGTAGCGAGGCGTTCACGGGTTGGCGCATCCATCTGTTCCAACATAATCTTATGTTCCCATCGTGTCCCGCGTTCGTGCATTAAAATTTGGAACTGCTGCATATCACCAGCAGTACGGATATAACCGAGGGCAGTCCAAGGATCAAAGGTTGCGCGGTAGTTACCGCTGGTTTCAGCATCACCACTCGCCAAGACGCAATCTCGCCGTTCATATCGCGAGTAAAGCCCGAATTGAAATTCAAAATCTTCGTAAGGTGATAACGCCTCTCGCAAATCGCGTGCGAACTCGCTGCCCCGTGCGAATCGCTTGAAAATTTGCTCCGTCCGTTGTGGTTGGTTAAGTGCATCAAGGAACGTTCCAATCGGGATACCACCCTCTTCCACGCCTTCATCTTCGCTGTTGCCAAAGACCTTGGTTTTGGTTTTGAAGGGCGGGTTCCGAAGAGAGACATCGCGTTGTGAAACGAGTTGTAATGCTGCATCATCTGCAACATCCTTGAGTGCAGGCGCGTCACCGAGGATCTCCGCGAGTTTCACATCATCAATCTTTTCCGTCAAGTCAACACCACGTTTCAGCTCAGCGAAATGGATAATGTCGTCGAGACTATACCGGATTGGCGCGCTTGAAGAGAGGTTATCGTAGTTAGAACGATGGAAGCGGATGCGCGGCTTGATACGAAAGACCGGTGTGAGACCGTAATCCTTCAGTAACACATACAACGTGACGGTATAAGAATCCACATGGACCTTCTGGGCGAGGATTCCGTCGCGCGCTGCGTCATTTTCGACGATTAACCGATCTTGGACAAGACTGCTATCGTTACCGAAAATCATCATCCGATGTTCTTCTCTATTATCATCAACTAACATGGATGCATCCTCCCTCAATTTTGGCGTAGCTTGCAAGCCAAAACTTGCTATAGAAATGTGGCGTAGCTTGCAAGCC
>VXXH01000150.1:0-3372 GCA_009835515.1 Candidatus Poribacteria bacterium | reverse complement strand
TGGCGTAGCTTGCAAGCCAAAACTTGCTATAGAAATGTGGCGTAGCTTGCAAGCCAAAACTTGCTATAGAAATGTGGCGTAGCTTGCAAGCCAAAACTTGCTATAGAAATGTAAACGATGCCTCCGCGACTCGGTTACCCTATCCTGTTCCTGATCGCTGTCGTGCGAGTGCTGCTGCACCGAGAATACCTGAATTGTCGCCGAGTTTCGCTTGCACAATCTGGACCCCGTCTAATGTATTCGGAAGCGCGTATTTTTCCGCCGCGGTGCGAATATCGTCCAAGAACGTATCATCAAGTGCTTCAACAACGCCACCGCCTAACACAATCATCTCTGGATTTAAAAAATTCACGATGGAACCGATGCCGACACCGAGGTATTTCGTCACTTTTTTGAAAACTTTCAGGGTTAATTTATCGTTTGAGCGAATCGCCTTCGCCAAAACGCCACTCCGAATGGTGCTCAGATCGCCGTCGGTGAGTTTGGAGAGCACACTTTTCTTTCCTTTTTTCAGAATTGCTTTCCGGAACTGTTTGGTCATAGCGGTTCGGCTTGCGAGTGCCTCCAGACAGCCACGAGTGCCGCATCCGCATTTCGGGCCACCGGCTTTGACGACGATATGCCCGATTTCGCCAGCTGTCTTGCTTGCACCATGGAACAATTCGCCTTGCAGGATAATACCGCCACCGATGCCAGTGCCGACAAAAATCCCGACGACGTTTTGTACCCCTTGTCCAGCCCCGAATACGTGTTCGCCGAGTGTTCCAACGTTCACATCGTTGTCAACGAACGTCGGAATGCCGATGCGTGCTTCAAGTTCTGCCTTCAGGGGAACGTCTCGCCAACCGAGGTTCGGCGCGAAAATAACAACGCCTGTCTCTGGATCAAGCGGTCCCGGCGCGCCGATACCGACTGCTTCAATTGACGCTTCGTTAACGCCTGATTTGGCAATAGCCTTTTGGATAGCGTCGGCGATCCGATCGATGACAACAGATGTGCCTGCGTCCGCCTTCGTTGGAACTTTGGCTGTACTTAAGATATTGCCTTCAGCGTCAATGACAGCGGACAGAATCTTGGTGCCCCCCATATCGACACCGACAACGTTACTACGCATTGCGATTATCTCCTGTAGGCACGTGTTCCACGTGTCTTTTTGCGATTGAATTGATTATGATGCCAACTTTTTAATAGCGAGTTTTCGGTTTACGAGCGGCACCGAAAAAGGATAACAGTTGGTGTTTGAAGTTTGCTGCTGATAGTTGTTCCCATTTAGCCAAAAATGTTTTGTAATCCGCGTTTCGGGTCTCTCTTGCCTGAGTAATGAGTTTAGCAATACCGGGTGTTAGAGTCGCCTGCTCCGATTGTGTCCCATAATCGGTTAGAATCTCTAAGACAACATCACAGTCGTGGATATCGCCGAGTATCTCTTGCAGATCAACAATCACCTTGAGAAATTCAGTAAAACGTTTGTTGTCTGCCATAGTAACTTCTCCGGAATGTATTTTCGGTGACCCGTAAGCTAAACGAAAGAGTTCCATCGTATACCGAAGACGTTTAATCGAAATCCGCATATTATGGAGTTCTTCACGCCTCGCTGCGTCCTGAATGAACGGCTCCCACGTGTAGACCTCTTCAACCTTCTGTGAAAGAATAATGCGTGCGTTTTCGCGATAGCTGCGCAGCGGCTTAACACCCATGATTTTATGCGCTTTCGCCATTTCTGTTCTCCTAACAGTCGGTCGTACATTTGGCATTTACGAACGTTTGTACTTCCACGAAAACCTCTGACTGACCGCTGATAACCGATAGCGAATCATCTGCTGAAGAATTTTAGGAATTCCGTCTCAAAGCCCGCTGCTTCAAGTTTCGCGAAGAGTTTTAGCATCGGTTTTCGAGTGTCCTCGCGTTCCCGCTGTAGATGTTCTATTAACCTACGGAGATCTGCTTGTTCGGCTTCAGATAAAGTGTCTAATTCTTTTTCAAACCGAGCGATGAGGACATCCAAATCACGTACAGCGCCTAACGTTCGGGTTATCGATTTTACCTTTTTGTAGTGTTTATTAAATGCCTTCTCAGGAAAGCAGTCAAGAAAATTGTCCATTGCGGTGCGCAAACGACGCGAGGTAACTCGCATCTCGTGGACAAATTCAATATCGTTACCCGCCTTGGCACCGTCTTTATAGGACATCATTTGATGAAAATAGTTAACGATGATCTGCCGCGCGCAGGCCTCCAGCGTTTCATCAGGTGAGATCCCTCTAATTTTCGGTGCTGTGGTTTCCATTGTCGTATTCTTCCGCTAATCTACTAAAAAAGGAGAGTCTTTGTGTGTAGTTATGATTGTTTGACCCTGCATTAAGATTTCGCACGTTGGCGGAGCAGGTGATCTGTGAGGACAAGTGCCGCCATCGCCTCCACAATCGCAGGCGCACGCACTAATACACACGGATCGTGTCGTCCGCTTGCCTCTAATGTTACCTCGTTTCCGTCCATATCAACCGTCTGTTGCGGCTTGCCGATCGTTGCTGTCGGTTTGAACGCGATTTGGAATACAATATTTTCGCCGTTTGAAATACCGCCTTGTGTGCCACCGGAATTGTTTGTGCGGGTCCGAATCTGTTCTCCCGCGTCGTTTTTTTTCAGATAAAAAGCATCGTTGTGTTCGGAACCCGTCATCGTGATGCCGTCAAAGCCCGATCCGATTTGGAAACCCATCGTTGCGGGGAGAGACATCATCGCTTTCGCCAAATCCGCCTTGAGTTTGTCGAAAACCGGTTCACCGAGTCCAACAGGGACGTTACGCGCAACAGACTCAATGATACCACCGAGAGAATCTCGGTCGCGTCGTGCCTGATCAATGCGTTCCGCCATTTTTGGGCTGGCAATCGGGTCAGGACACCGCACAGGACTCTCTTCTATCTGTTCAAGCGTTACTGTGTCCGTATCTATTTCAGCTGCGAGTGTATGAATCTGTTTGACATAAGCGAGCGTTTCGGTTTCAGCGTTATCACGCAAGATTTGCTTCGCAATTGCCCCTGCAGCGACGCGACCGATCGTTTCCCGTGCGCTTGCCCTTCCGCCGCCCTGCCAGTTTCGGATGCCATACTTCTGCTGATACGTGAAATCGGCATGTGAGGGACGATAAAGGTCTTTGAGGTGTTCGTAGGCTGAAGGACGCGCGTCTTTATTCCATACCAGCATGGAGATAGGCGTTCCGAGCGTTTTGCCCTCAAAAACACCGGAAAGGATTTCAACAGTATCGCTTTCTTGACGCTGTGTCGTGAGACGGCTTTGTCCTGGTTTTCGCCGGTCGAGTTCAAATTGTATTGTGGAGATATCTACGTTAATCTGCGGTGGACATCCATCAATGAC
>VXXH01000829.1 GCA_009835515.1 Candidatus Poribacteria bacterium | reverse complement strand
GCTTAAAGATGTTACCTACCATCTGAGTTTTACAGGGGTCTGCCTGTTTGCGACGTTCAAGTCCATTGAGTCATCAAAATGGAGATAAGAGATGCCGAGCAAAAACGTTACAGGACCGCTGCTTGGGTTCCTCGCCGTAATTTTTGGTTTCGCTGCAGTGGTAAGCCTGCTTTTTGGAGCAAGAACTGTCTTTTGGATACTCCTGCTCTTTTGCTTTACTGCATTGGCTATTTTTACCCGACTGCGATTTGCCGACTTTGTTAACTTTTTCATCAGCCGTCAAGCCCGCTACGGTGCAAACGTTGCACTAAGTATCGTTGGCGTTATCGGCATAGCGGTCTTCGTCAACGCTATCGTGGTACAACGGCTCGATAAAAGGGCTGATCTGACCCGCGACCAACTTTATAGCCTCTCGGAACCAACGCAAAAAATCCTCAAATCCCTTAACACTGAAATTCATATAACCACATTTATGAGCGAAAAAGTTCCGCCAGCAGACCGACAACGCACAATAGAGATGTTAGCACTGTATCAGCGCGAAACCGACTTCTTAACTATCTCTCATGCGAATCCCTACATTGACATTCAGTTGGTAGAGAAGTATAATATTCGCAGAGATGGTACAGTAATTTTTGAGACACCCGGACGGCAAGAAAAGGTCACCACACTTGAAGAGCAGAAATTCACAAGTGCCATTCTCAAACTTGTCCGAAAACAGACAAAGAAAATCTATTTTACCGTTGGACATGAAGAACGCTCCTTGGGCGATTTCAACAATACAGGATATAGCGAAGTAAAAGCGGAACTCGAAAATCAGAATTATGCTGCAGCCTCCCTCTCACTCCTGACGCAACCGGCTGTCCCGGCAGATTGTGAGGTGCTCGTTATTGCCGGTCCAAAAAATGCTTTGACTGCCCACGAAATCGGATTGGTGTCAAGATACCTTGCCCAAAACGGGAAACTGCTCCTATTGCTTGATCCATCGGTAACCTCCGCAAAAGATGTGAACAGAGGACTCGTTCAACTGATGAAAAGATGGGGGATAGGCATAGGAAACGACTTGGTAGTTGACAGGGTCAGCTTTGTTTTCGAGCTGGGACCCACTGCTCCTTTCTCAAGTTTTCAACCGCATGACATCACCCGCTCCGCTATGCAAGTGTCAATCCCGTTTGCGGTTACCCGCTCTGTTAGACCACTGGCAGATCGCAAAGCAGCAGATAGCGCAGGAAAACCTGCCCTGGATGTGAAAAGCCTCGCAAAAACTATCAATCCGACGGGTGTAAGTTGGGCAGAAACGGAGCGTGAAACTGATGAAACCTTCAATACGGAATCGTACACCGCTGGATTAGATATGCCGGGACCTATATCTATTGCAGTCGCAGCTGAAGAAAAAAATGAACCGCGCCAACTGGATACAAGTCCTCAAAGCGGAAATCCAGCAACTGAAACGACAGAAAGTCCAACCCGAATCGTTGTTTTCGGGGATTCAGACTTCGCAACAAACATCTTTTTTCGATCCGCAAGTCGCGATCTGTTTTTAGCCACAATCAATTGGCTCACATTAGAGGAAGACCTCATCGCTATCCGCCCCATTGATCTGCGGCAACAAGCCTTGCGTCGGATGGCTGTCCAAGATATCCGTCTCGTGCAGATAACCTCCGTCTTCCTTATCCCTTTAATTGTGTTCATTGGTGGGTTAGTTGTTTGGTGGCAGCGTCGCGAAGGAGGGAGCGCGTGAACTTCCGGACAACGCTTGTCATCATTGTTCTCCTCATAGGCATTGGCGGTGCGTACTACCTGTTTTTTCAGGAGCCGTCAGATCAACCGACTGAAAACGAGAAGCCCGCGATTCATCAGGTCTACGGTGTGGCACGCGACGCGGTTCAACAGGTGGAAATAGCGTTTGCAGATGCGGCCTATCAAGACCTGAAATTGGTAAAGGATACAACCGATAACTGGCAGTTAGCAAAACCATTTCAGGCGGATGCTGACAGCGAGAAAGTCAATCAGATGTTAGATGATATCCTCAACAAAGGTATCAAGCAGACTCTTGAAGTGCCGGAGTTAGCACAGTATGGACTGGATACACCGAGTATAACATTCTCGCTTTGGACAGAAGGAGATTCCCCGGCAGCAACCTTCTTTATCGGCAAAAAAGCAATTAACTTTTCTGTCTATGCCAAAGAGAAGTCGGAAAAACATATTTTTCTCATCGAATCCAGTGCCCTTGATGACCTGACGAAATCCCCAACAGACCTTCGCGACCGGTCGGTTATTAAATTCAATCCGGCAACAGTCTCAGGCATTCAGTTTATACATAGGAATTCAGGTTCCACCGCCCAACCAAGCACAATTAATTGTGAAAAACGAGACGGGACATGGCACGTTATACACCCGATCAAAACAGAAGCAGATGTCCAAGAAATTGAGACTTTGCTTTCGGAATTGCGTTCGCTGAAAGTGTCATCCTTTGAGGCTGACGGTGCTGATGCCAATGTCCTCACACGGTTAGCAAAGTCCGGTTTAGATGATCCACGTATCCAGATGAAACTCACAGATGGTGATAACACTTACATGCTTGGCATCGGTGCTTCAGTTCCGTCAGAGACGGGAACGCAGGGACGTGTCTATGTCAAGGTTTCCGTTTATCAAGATGCCATCTACACTGTCGCTGAAGACCTCTATAATCTTCTCAATAAATCTGTTTTTGATCTGCGGGATAAACGGGTTATGGACTTTCAACGCATCGATACGGTTCGCATTGAAATCAAACAAGACGAGGAGACAACTGTTTGCACGAAAAACCTTGATAACATCTGGGAATTGCAAACGCCGACAGGAAAACTAAAAACAGACGCGAAGGCAATAGACGACCTACTTTTCGGCGTAGATTCTCTTGAGGCTGTCGCATTTGTCGATGATTCTACCAAAAGCCTTGCCTCTTATGGATTAGCATCACCGTTCATCCGAGTTGGGTTCACGCAACGCGGTGAAGACGAGCCAGTCGTCCTACTCATCGGCGACCATACGCAGGATGGAACCGTCTATGTCAAACCTGAGCAGTCAAACCAAGTCACCCGTGTGAAACGTGATTTAATGGATAATATCGCCTTGGGGTCAGCGTGGTTACGGGATAAACAGGTCCTCAACTTCCATATTGACAACGCAATTCGGCTGACTTTGACCTTGCCTGGGGAAACACCTTTCACATGCCAACGTCTGGGGACGAACTGGCGACTCACCGCACCGGTACGCGAGGATGCAAACAACGCCGAAGTGAACGCCATCATTTACGAACTTGATAATTTGATGGTAGACGCATTCGTAGGGCACAAATCTATACCTACCGATGCTGTCACAGGTTTCGACAAACCGAATATGCAGCTGACCATCGAGCTGCGGAATCAGAAAGTATATACTTTGCAAGTCGGAAACCAAGTAGAAGCGTCCGGACGTTTCTACGCCCGACTTCAGCATGAACCGAATTTAATTTTTCTGCTCAATACAGAACTCATCCCAAAACTGAAAACAACACTTGAACGGGTCCGTACTTCGGAAGAGTAACGGTTGAACGCTATGCAGACGTACATTATCGCAACGGCTTATTTTTTCTTTATTGTCCAACTACTCATCATTACCCGATCTTTTTTCTATGCGCGGCGCGAACGCAACGCGAGGCGACCGGACTACACCCCAAAAGCAGCAATTATCGCACCGCATTACGGATGGGACGCTGACACAGCAGAACACGTCAAAGGCCTTCTGCATCAAGACTACGCAGGCGCGTACGAGGTTTTCTTCGTCACACACCAAAAAGCGGATTCAGGACATGATGTCTCTTATCCACACCTCTGTGAAATTGCCGAACCGCATCCGAACATCCATGTGCTATTAGCCCCGAACATCGTTGACAACAACTTACCGCGCTCACAAAAAGTACAGAACCTTATAACGGTCATAGAAAGGCTCCCAGACGATATTGAAGTTATCGCATTTGTGGATGCAGATGTCGCTATTCGTGAAGACTGGTTAACGTTGCTTGTGAATCCGCTCCAAGCATCCGATATAGGGACGACAGTCGGTGGACGGTTCTATTTCCCGCAAACATGGAACATCGCGTCTCTTGTGGAATCCATCTGGGTCAACTTTCAGATGAGCGTCCAGGGCGATCATCCATTCACAATGGTGTGGGGAGGTTCCAATGCCTTCCGACGTGAGATGCTCGAAAAAGCACAAATTCTTGAACGCTGGGACCAAGCAACAATCGAAGACCTCAACACCACGCTTGCAATGAGAGATGTGAAGCATAAGATACATTTTGTCCCAGACTGTGTAGCGGTAACGCACACCGCCAATCGCACATGGCATCAAATTGCCGAGTTTACGAACCGCCAGATGATTATGACGTTTCACATGGGACTTTGGCGGCAATGGCTTGCGAGTCTCGTTGTGTGTCTGCCAAAAGGTATCTTCGTGTTCGGATCAATCCCATTTCTATTCCATAGAAGAGAATTACTACCGGTCATCTTTATTCTTTTTCTCGAAGCACTCAGCTACCGGCTCTATTCCAAAAACTTACCGCGCTGGCTCCAAAACATGCCCAAGGTCCGGCAGACAATCGGCATCTCCTCCTATGTCACCTCAGTTGGCGTATTTCTCGCGGGTCTCAATGCTGTATATGCCATATTTCAACGCAAAATCACCTGGGGTGGGGTACGCTATGAAATTCTGTCGGCGACAAAGTGTCGGGTCTTAGGTGCGGTTAAGCGAAAGCAGAAAGACAATGCTTGAAGTGTAATTGTACACAAGATTTCAAACATTCTTGATTTTTTTCTTAAAATATGGCATAGTATTCAGAAAGGACTTTTAACAGTATGTTTTGCCCTATATTCACGAGAGGAGAAAAAAATGGGTGCAGAAAAAATCATCAAATCGGAAGAAGAATGGAAAGAACAACTCACACCAGAAGAATTTAAAGTGACTCGGAAGAAAGGTACAGAACGCGCTTTTACGGGGGAATACCACGATTCTAAAGAACAGGGTACCTATCACTGCATCTGTTGCGATAACCCGCTCTTTAGTTCCGAAACTAAGTTTGACTCTGGGACAGGGTGGCCCAGTTTTTGGGAATCAATTTCCGCCGAATCTATTGAGACGAAATCAGACCGCAGTATATTTTTCATGCCGCGCACTGAAGTCGTCTGTAGTCGGTGTGATGCACACCTTGGGCA
>VXXH01000180.1:4233-5236 GCA_009835515.1 Candidatus Poribacteria bacterium | reverse complement strand
ATCCCCTAGAAGAAACACCCCAGCAAAAACACCCCCCATATCCCCCCTTATCAGGGGGGTAGGGGGACTTTAAGAGGAAATGCGTAAGTCCTATTTAGGGCATAACTCTTTTCTTAAATTGACACTTATGGCGCGCTTTGTAAGTGCACCCATTTCTATATGAGGACTCCCGCCATGAACTACGAACTTGTCATCAAAAACGGAACCGTCGTTGATCCGGCGCAGGGCATCCATGCGCGCAAAGATGTGGGATTCGCGAACGGACGCGTCTCGGCTGTGAGTGATGAGATTCCGACATCCGAAGCGAGGGAAATACTTGACGCATCAGGATGCTTCGTCACACCCGGACTTATTGACTTGCACGTGCATGTCTTCTACGGTGTAAGCCACTTCGGGATTGAGCCGGATCCGACATGCTTAGCGCGCGGTGCGACAACAGTCGTGGATGCGGGTTCAGCAGGGGCAGACACGTTTCCTGGGTTCCGTAAATACGTTATTGATGTTAGCGACACGCGCATCCTCGCGCAGCTGAATATTTCATCACAAGGCATGCTCACGCAAGAGATTGGGGAGTTGGAAAATCCGGACTATGCTGATGTTGGGAAGGCGTGCCAGATGATTGAACAACATCGCGACATCATTCTGGGGGTCAAAGTCCGATTAACACGAGAGACTATTGTCGGTGCGCGGGCAGGCATGCTGCCGTTGCAAAGAGCACGTGAAGCCGCCGATGCTGCGGGACTTCCTATCATGGTGCATCCGCAAGATGCTTGGTGTGCGTCGATTGACGATATATTGGCACTCATGGGTGAACGTGATATTCTGACGCACTGTTTCCACGATATGCCGTGCGGTATCTTAGATGAAAACGGCAGAATTCGGGATTCTGTCCACGCGGCGATTGAACGCGGTGTTATTTTTAACGTTGGACACGGCGCAGGTTCTTTCAGTTGGGAGGTCGTTCAGAAAGCGATGGCGCAAGGCGTTGAACCCACGACAATCT
>VXXH01000180.1:3820-4223 GCA_009835515.1 Candidatus Poribacteria bacterium | reverse complement strand
CGTCTATAACGTCAATGGACCGTCTATGACCTCGTGAATGTCGTTAACAAATTCCTATATCTCGGCATGTCGCTCGACAATGCGCTTGCCAAGGTGACGAGTATCCCTGCCGAAACTATATTGATGCCGGGAGAGGTCGGGACATTGGCTGTTGACGCGTGGGGTGATGCGGTAATCTTTGAACTTCGCGAAGGTGAATTCCAGTTGGTAGATGCGCGCGGTGAAACCAAAATAGGCAGACAGAAATTGGAACCGGTTGTCGTTGTAAAAGGTGGGCAAGTGTATCGACAACGGCATACGCACGGCTAAAAATCATAGATGAGATTTCTACGCACCCGCTTGACGTGCGATGAATCGCCCTACTAGAAACAAAACGGATCATAGTAGGGCATTTATTGCACGT
>VXXH01000180.1:0-3810 GCA_009835515.1 Candidatus Poribacteria bacterium | reverse complement strand
GATGAATCGCCCTACTAGAAACAAAACGGATCATAGTAGGGCATTTATTGCACGTTATGCGATTGCGGACGTGCGATGAATCGCCCTACTACAAACAAAACCAGATGAATCGCCCTACTAGAAACAAAACGGATCATAGTAGGGCATTTATTGCACGTTATGCGATTGCGGACGTGCGATGAATCGCCCTACTAGAAACAAAACCATTCGTAGTAGGGAAATTCTGTGGCGTACGCGAAGAAATACCCAAGCAAAAACACCTCGTCCTCTGACGACTGACGGCTGACGGCTCTCATTACGGATGCTGTTTTCCTGCCTTCGGTTTTGCCTTCGGCGCGTTAGAATCCGGTCCGAATCGGATATGAAGTGATGCCCCCGGCGCATGTTCCTTTCCGAAAAGTAGGTGCTTCACACCCCAGAAAATGAGTGTCGTCCCAACCAGTGCGACAATACCCCAGATCAATGTCTGCCAAACCCAGTCATTGAACGAAAAGAGACTACCTGTCTGTTTGGGTACAGATAGTGGGCCCAATGCCATCAGGACAGTGCAGATAATCGCATTGAGCGTAATCACACCTTCTGTCACCAGACGGTGTGGACTGAAACCGACCAAGGCGCGTTCAAAGTTGAAAATAACGACCCACCATATAAATACAAAAAAGAGCAACTGTCCCTTTCCTAACCAACTCGTCGGAATGAAAGCGAGGGGTTCGCGGAAATGCACCGACAAAATCCAGACACAGGCGATGCCGAGGGCTATATAGAAGAGTTCAAACCATCCGATCCATCCTCTGGAATGTCGAAACCACCCGACGACGGGCAGCCCGAAAAATCGTTCAGGTAAACTCTCAACCAAATCCACCCATGTTCCTGCTGCCTTCCGATAATTGACGTAGGTCAGTAAAATCAGCACACAGAACACAGCGAATATTTCTGTCCACTGTGGGAGATTTGAGGCGGTTTCTAACAGAGGTGCTCGATTGAGAAGAAGACCGAACGGTATTGCGATCCCAAGTCCGAATAAAAAGCCTTGCGTCTGCTCCATGACACTATGCCAGTTCGTTTGGAGTCCTGTCCGTATGTAAATGAGTTTCAGCAATTGTCCAAATGAAAATGCAATACCACCGCCAAAACCTGTCATCAGCGTAACAAAAGCGACACCGCTGAGTTCATAACGCCAGCAGTACCCCAAGATCCCGATAACCATACCGACACAACCTGCCCAGTTGTCCCCACGCGGGGGTGTCATGCGGAGGCGGCAAACGTTTACGAGCAACAAAAACCCACCGAACCAACTGATGCCCAGATATAGGACGAGGTTCGTGCCTATGTCCAAACCGCTACGAAAGAGGGCGACGATGAGTGCAGCGATGATCGCCACCAATGCCGCCACCCAATCAGTATCGTACCAGTAGAGAGCACTTTCGTGCCGTTGCATCCGTTTCGGTGCGAGAATACGGTCAATAATTACCGCTTGGAGCGACCAACCGATGAACACAGCGGCGATTGGTGTAAACAACAAAGACAGTTGGGTATGCGTCAGAAAGGCAGGCAGCGCAGTTCCCGCGCCACCCAAAGCTGCCCACAAAAAACCGATGGCGAAGAGATTCGCGAACCCGTAAAACACAGTCAACGCGTGTGACGAATGGCTGTACCCGACAACCATCATATAGGACATGCTCCCACCGAACGACCAACCGATTGCACCGAACAGCGCGAAGTAGTGGACATGTCGCCACCAATCCTCTCTTCCTGAGAGCAAAACGATTGCCATTGCAGCAAGCGCACCCGCAAGTGCCGCACCATATTCATGTCCAAAGTTCCCACGTATGCCCCATCCAACACAGAGAGATAACCCACACAGAAGTACCATTTCCCACGGGATAACCGCTGCATCCATATCTATAACCTCCATCTTACCGCTGATTTTGTTGCTTTATTATGTAGGTTTTCGCGTTTATTGTCAAATTTTCCATAACACAAACCTCTACACCCACCTTCCATCCTTCCTGTACGCACGATCTCCCAATCACGACGTTTACTGACAACCGATAACTGAAAACTAAAAATTGCATCTATTTTAAGTACGTGATACGATAAACGCATAAGAAAGCGTTATCTACCGGAGGTTAAAACTCTGAGGCGTGTACGGATAGGTGTTATCGGGTGTGGCGCGATTGCGCAGGTACATCATCTCCCCAATCTTACCGCGCTCCATCGAGAATTTGAAGTGCCAATTGTTTGTGATCTTTCTCAGGGTGCTGCTCAAGCAGTGGCAAAGCGTTTCCATGTCCCGCAATTCGTCACAGATTACAACGAATTGTTGGCAACAGATGTAGATGCGGTTCTACTCTGCCACGGTGACCCGAAGACGGAAGTCGCACTTGCCGCGTTTGAAGCCGGGAAGCATGTCTTTATTGAGAAACCGGTCTGCTTTTCATTGCAAGAGATGGATGCGATGCTAACTGCCCAACGTGAAGCGCGGACTGTCGCGCAAGCCGGTTATATGAAGGTGCATGACCCTGCTTTCCAATTCGCCAAGCGCGAAGTCGATACGATGGAGAGTTATCGCTTTGTTCAGATCAATCATCTCCATCCGAATAACAGTTTACACCTGAGCCAGTTTGATGTTGAGCGGTTTAATGATGTTTCACCGGATGCATTTAAGCCCGCAGGCGAGGCGCGTGAAAAAGCACATGCGGAAGCCATCGGTGATATCCTCTCACAAGTGAGCCTTGAAAGCGACACCTACAATAAAGCAGCGCGGGTGTTCTACCTGCTTGCTGGCAGCATGATCCACGACATCTACAGTTTACGGGTTATGCTCGGTTCACCCAGTGAAGTCATTAGCGCGGAAGTTTGGTCTGATGGACGCGGCGTGAGCATTGTGTTCGGATATCCAAATGGTGCGCGTTGTATCGCGACATGGGTAGACCTACCGGATCTGTGGGACTTTAAAGAGACATTGGAGATTTACGGCGATAACAAACGCGTCATTGTGTCCTATCCGACCGGTTTTTCACGCGGTATCCTCTCAGAGGTAACAATACACGGGATAGATGCCGATGGTACGACCTATAGCAAAACCCCCGCTATTGAATGGGAAAGTGCTTTTGTTCGGGAGCTGCGCCACTTCCACGCATGTATTACGGAAGGCGAAACGTGCTATACTTCACTGGCATCTGCCCGAAACGATATAGCACTGATTATTGATATTGTGAAGTGTTATGTGGAAGGTAAGGCCGTATGCTTGTAGTACAAACTGTATGAAGTTTAAAAAAATAGATCGGTGATTCTACATTTCCCCAGGCCCGGTAGGTTCGGTTTGCAACCAGGGCTCCCACCCGTTACTGGGAAGGGACACCGGACTTCCACAAGAGATTTTTGGTATAAAAAATATGGGCAGACCCCAAGGATCTGCCCACACAAATTGAGGTAGAACAGGTCCAGCGACCTGCTCTTACAGTCGGCTTCGGAATTATTCCTCTTCCGCAGGTTCTGCGGGTTCTTCAGGTTCCACGGGTTCCACCGGTTCCCCTACTTCTTCAGGCATCACACCATCGACCATATCTTCAGGCATCATGCCATCAACCGGTCCTTCTGGTAAAGGTGGCGTAAATAGAATGACTTCAGTTTTCAGACCGATTACAATAAAGTTGTCAATACTAATTTTGACTTCGATCGGTGGTGGCGGTCCGAAAAACGCTGGCGGTGGCGGTAACGGTGGTAGACCATCAAGTGGTAATAAATCTGGTGGCATTTCACCATCGTCAGGCATTTCACCATCGTCAGGCATTTCACCATCGTCAG
>VXXH01000036.1 GCA_009835515.1 Candidatus Poribacteria bacterium | reverse complement strand
GGTATGAACCGCTCCAATGTAATTCACAGCACAGATGGCGCAGAGCTTGTTGCTGTGGCAGATTTGGTCGAAGATCGGCGCAAGGCAGCTGAAGAACGCTTCGGCTGCGAGAGCCACGATGATGCACTTGAGATGTTCGACCGCGATGATATTGACGTGGCAATGATTATGACTCCGAGCGGTCTTCACGGCAAATTTGGAGAGGAAGCGGCACGCCGCGGTAAACACGTCATCACCACAAAACCGATGGATGTCAGCGTCGAGAATTGTAACTCCCTCATTAAAACATGCGAAGACAACGATGTCAAGCTGCTTGTTGACTTCGGTGAACGCTACGGCACACACAACCGCAGGATCCAACAAGTACTGGAAACGGGTGCGCTCGGTAGACCGTTGCTGTGCGAACTCCGCATGAAATGGAAACGTCCAGATAGCTACTACGTCGGTTGGCACGGCACATGGGAATTCGATGGCGGCGGTTCCATCATGAACCAAGGTGTGCATTACATTGATCTAATGCTCTGGTTTATGGGTCCTGTTAAACGGGTCATCGGTGCGCATTTTGATGTCTATGACCACGAAAATTGCGAAACTGAGGATATGACCTCAGCGATTCTCGAATTTGAAAATGGCGCACTCGGTCACGTTCTAACAACGACAACATATCCGGGTGGTAACGTCTCAATGATTCACATCCACGGCGAAAAAGGGATCGTCGGTCTCGGACCGGAGATGTGGCAGTTCGACGACGACGATGAACCGAATATTGACCTTCCGCCTTATCCGAATAGTGTAATTGAGGACGCACTCCGTGTCATTAATGATGGCGCGTCCCCGGCGGTTGATGGCTATGAGGGCAGACGCTCCGTCGCGCTCAACATGGCAATCTACGAATGCGCACGCACCGGTAAAACCGTTGAATTATCATAATACAAAGTTATCAGTTGTCGGTTGTCAGTTAAGGGAGACTTTTGATAAGGATCTCCCCATTGATAACCGACAACCGTTTAAAGCTGAGTGCGCCTGGCTACATCTACATCTCATTTGCAATTCGGGTGAAAAATCGGTATAATATTTATCGGATCGAAAAACCGTCCGCCCTCGCGGAGCCGTACCGAATGTAACAGAAAACCATTTTTTGACAACGTCAAAAAATGAGCAAAAAGGCCCATATTTAAAAAAATGAAAACCGCAAAACTGATTACGATGGGATGTAAGGCGAACCAATACGATACGCAATCCATGCGTGAGACACTCCAGCGCAACGGATATAGGCTTGTTGACGAGGAGATGTCCGGGCAGCAGACAGACCTCTATCTCATCAATACATGCACCGTAACGAACGTCGCCGATCAGAAGGCACGACAAGCGATTCGGAGAGCGATCCGACAGTATCCGAACGCAAAAGTGCTGGTTACAGGCTGCTATGCCGAAAGCGATCGCGAGGCGATTGAAGAGATACCGGGTGTGACGTTTGTTTTCGGTAACCGAGAAAAAGCGGATTTTCAGCACTACTTAGACCTATTGCACACCGAAACGTCATCATCTACAGAAGAACTCCGTCACACACCAAACCCACTTCTCTCCATAGAACCCGTACAGCACGATGCCATCCGCGAACACGCCCGCTTCAGCAAAGGCGTTAGCGATGCTGGTAAACGCACGCGCGCACTCATCAAGGTGCAAGACGGCTGTAGTGCATTTTGCACCTACTGTATCATCCCTTACGTACGCGGTCGGATGACAAGCCGTCCGCTTGATGACATCGCTGAGGAAGCATATCGCATCGCCGACAGTGGCATCAAAGAGGTCGTTATCACCGGCGTGCATCTGGGTGCCAACGGCATGGATACCGGAAGGGACAAGGACATTGCCGACATTTTAGAGCACATCCACGACATTGAAGGCATTGAACGGATCCGTTTCAGCTCAATTGAGCCGATGTACTTCCCGGATATCCTCGGTGAACGGATGGCGGCATTGCCGAAATGTATGCCCCACTTTCATCTGCCACTCCAAGCCGGTTCGGACGCAGTATTACAACAGATGCGTCGGCGTTATACCACCACAGAGTTTGCACATCTCGTTGGGAACTTACGACGGGGCTTTGGTGATGATGTTGGGATCACTACCGATATTATGGTTGGGTTTCCCGGTGAAACGGATGCGCACTTTGAAGAATCCTGCCAATTCGTTGAAGATATCGGCTTCAGTCAATTGCATGTGTTCCGCTACTCTCCCCGAAAAGGCACGCCCGCCGCGACCTACCCGGACCAAGTGTCGCCACATATCTCTGCTGCACGGAGCCAAGCAATGATTGCACTCGGCGAACGTCTTAACACAGCGTTTCGACAACGGATGCTTGGGAAACAGAAAGAGGTGTTGATCGAAGCGAGCAGAGAAGGCGAAAACAACCGCCTCGCTGGTTTTACTGACAATTACCTCCGCGTTCTCGTAGATGCCCCAGAGAGCGCAATCAATCAGATCCAGCGTGTCACCCTCGGTTCGTTAGCAGGGGACTGCATCGCTGCCGCCTAATCCTCAGATTCCTCCGCCTTTGCTTTCAAATCATAAAGGATATTTACTGCATCCAACGGCGTTACCTGCGTGAGTTCCAAGCGTCGGAGCTCTTCGACGAGTGGATGTGTTTTCGGCGTAAAGAGTGCCATCTGTAAGGCATCGCTTTGCATCGTTTTTCGTGAGACACGTCGGCGCGGTTTCGGCATTGTCGGATGTGCTTTCGGCTGTTCCCCGGTTGCACTGTCTGCCTCAACACTGAGATTGTGTTGTTCAAGCACCTCAAGTATCTGTTGTGCGCGTGTGATCACGGCTTGGGGTAACCCCGCGAGCCGAGCGACGTGAATGCCGTAACTCTGGTCTGCACCACCGGGAACAACTTTACGGAGAAATGTCACCTTTTGTCCATCTTCATGGACAGCGACGTTATAGTTCTTCGCACGTTTATATTTACTGGCGAGTTCCACTAACTCGTGATAGTGTGTGGCGAAGAGCGTTTTGGCACCCATCCGTTTCTCATCAAGAAGATACTCCGAAACCGCCCATGCGATACTAAGTCCATCAAACGTACTGGTGCCGCGTCCGACTTCATCAAAGATGACGAGACTGTTGCGGGTGGCATTGTTGAGGATATTTGCTGTTTCGTTCATCTCAACGAGGAAAGTACTCTGCCCCATCACGAGGTTATCTGACGCGCCGACGCGTGTGAAGATCCGATCGACTAAACCGATTTTCGCTGCAGCGGCAGGCACGAAACATCCCACTTGTGCCATCAAAACAATGAGTGCCGTTTGACGCAGATAAGTGCTTTTACCGCTCATATTCGGTCCCGTGATGATATGTAATTGCTCGTCATCGCAGTTGAGTAGCGTGTCGTTAGGGACAAAACCCTCCTGTGTAAATAGCTGCTCAACGACGGGATGCCTACCGTCGCGGATAACGATTTCATCTACCGATGCGACAGTCGGTTTCACGTAGTTGTATTTCGATGCGATATACGCGAAGTTGGCGAGGACATCCGTCATTGCGAGTGCCGCTCCGATTTTCTGGATGGCTTCCGTAAACTTTGACACCTCATCCCGAATCTGGCAGAAGAGGTCGTATTCTAAAGTCTGGATCCGATCTTCAGCGTTGAGTACCTTCGCTTCTTGTTCCTTGAGTTCAGGCGTGATGAACCGTTCGGAGTTCCGAAGTGTCTGTTTACGGATATAGTGTTCAGGCACCATATCGAGATTCGGCTTCGTCACGTCGATGTAATAACCGAAGACCTGATTGAATCCGATCTTTAAGGATTGGATACCGCTGCGTTTGCGTTCCTCTGCTTCCATAGCGGCGATCCATTCCTTTCCTTGCCCCACAATCTGCCGAAGATCATCAAGTTCCTCATTATACCCATCGCATATCACACCGCCTTCGCGAATCGTTGCGGGTGGGTTCGGATGGATGCCGTTTTCAATCAACTCAACTAACTCAGGAAGCGGATCCAAGGTATCATTGAGAGATACCAACATTCCGCTGCCACAGTTTTGCAGCTGCGCTTTGACATCGGGAATTAGGCACAATGAATCCTTGAGTGAATGTAGATCCCGACCATTCACAGAGCCAAGACTAATCCGTGAAATGAGCCGCTCAATATCGTACATTTGCCCGAGTGCCTCGCGTAGTTCTTCCTGCAAGTTAATTTGGGTTTTGAGTTCGTCAACCGCGCCGAGCCGTTCCTCAATCTCATTTTCATCAAGCAAGGGTTGCAAGAGACACTGGCGAATCCTTCTGCCACCCATCGCCGTGACTGTCTGATCCAAGACTTCAAGGAGCGTGCCTTTTGTGGAGCCGTCGCGAATAGAGGTCGTGAGTTCCAAGTTGCGCTGTGTATCGGCATCCAGCACCATGAAATCCGAGAGTGTGTAGGTGTGAAGGGAGACGATGTGTTCAACTTCCTGTTTTTGTGTTTCGTTTAGATAATAGACGAGCGCGCCAGCAGCAGAGATCGCGGTGTGTAGGTGTTCGCATCCGAAGCCGTCGAGCGAAATCGTTTGGAAATGTTCGAGGAGTTCGGTTCGGGCGGTATCGTAGTCAAACCGCCAATCGGGTAGATTATTGAGTGTCGCTTTTAGTTCGGTTTTGAGGCGGTCAAACATCTCCGCATCTTCAAAGGATTCGGAGAAGAGAAATTCCTTTGGAGAAAATCGGTGTATCTCTGCCCAGAGGCGTGAGGGATCGGTGAGTTCGGTTACCAGAAATTCGCCTGTAGAGAGATCCGCAACAGCCACACCGTAGACTTCTTTGTTCGGATAGATCGAGATGAGGTAATTGTTCTGCTTATGCTCCAGGACTTTCGGGTCGGTTACGGTGCCGGGTGTAACGATCCGAACGATATCGCGTTTAACAAGTCGGTTTTCGTCTCGTGCAAGTTTCGCGTCCTCCGTCTGTTCCAAAATAGCGACTTTATGTCCGGCTTTGACGAGTTTGTAGAGATAGGATTCGAGTGCGTGGTGTGGGATGCCTGCCATCGGTGGTGCCGGGGATTTTTGGTTCTTATGACTTCTCGCTGTCAAGGCGATCTCAAGGAGGCGTGCGATGAGTTCCGCGTCTTCAAAAAAGGCTTCATAGAAATCACCGACTCGGCAAAGGAGGATGGCATCTTCATGCTGTTTTTTTAATTGTTTGTAAAGTTCTATCAACGAAAGGTCTGACTGTTTTGAACGTGCCATGTAGTTTCCCTTGCTGTAGTT
>VXXH01000254.1 GCA_009835515.1 Candidatus Poribacteria bacterium | reverse complement strand
ATCTCAGCATCCGCGAGTGCCTGTCGGCACGGTTCAAGCGACCGTTGGACGAGATCATCTGTAATCTGTTCGAGTTTTGCGCGGGTAAGCGTTAAGTTAAGGTGCTTCGGACCACTGGCATCGACGGTGATAAACGGCAAATTGATGTCTGTCTGTAAAGTACTGGAAAGCTCACACTTCGCGGTTTCCGCCGCCTCTTTTAGACGTTGCAACGCCATCTGATCATTGCGGAGATCAATCCCTTGACTACTGAGGAATTCTTGCGCCATCCAGTCAATCACCGATTGGTCGAAATCGTCGCCCCCGAGGTGTGTATCGCCGTTCGTGCTTTTTACCTCGAAAACACCATCACCGATTTCCAGAATAGAGATGTCAAACGTGCCGCCGCCGAGGTCATAGACGGCAATCTTCTTGTCGCCTTCGGTTTGCAAGCCATAGGCGAGCGATGCTGCGGTCGGTTCATTGATAATCCGCTCGACTTCTAATCCTGCGATCTTGCCTGCGTCTGCTGTTGCCTGACGTTGGGAGTCGTTAAAGTAGGCAGGCACGGTGATAACCGCTTTCGTGACTTCTTCTCCGAGATACGCCTCGGCGGTCTCCTTCATTTTCCGCAAGACCATCGCGGAGATTTCCGGGGACGAGTAATCTTTACCCTCAATATTCACGGCGACATTACCATCTTTATCGGCTTTTAATTCGTAGGGGACACGCTCAGCATCGTTACCGATTTCATTAAATTTGCGTCCCATGAACCTTTTAATCGAAAAGATTGTATTTTGCGGGTTCGTGATGGCTTGTCTTTTAGCAACTTGTCCAACCGGACGTTCGCCGTCGCTGGTAAAACCAACAATCGAAGGGGTTGTCCGG
This sequence comes from Candidatus Poribacteria bacterium, assembly GCA_009835515.1. Taxonomy (GTDB): domain Bacteria; phylum Poribacteria; class WGA-4E; order WGA-4E; family WGA-3G; genus WGA-3G. The sequence goes on along the minus strand of VXXH01000254.1, from coordinate 4,387 downwards.
TTTCCCTCGGCGTTCTCAATTACCTTGGCATCACCGCTCTCTAAAACGGCTACGCATGAATTTGTTGTGCCTAAATCAATTCCAATGACCTTGCTCATTTCTAATTTCTCCTTTTCATGAATAACTTTGAGATTATATTAGTAGTTATCAGTTATCAGTTGTCAGTTTGCCTCGCAGTGAGAGTTGTCAGAGGAAATAGTATGCAATATCCGTGCCAATATTCTTCGCTTGCAATAACCGAAATTTCTACTGAATGTCTGCCAAATTGGCACGAATATAAAAAAGACCAAATTCACAAGTCAATTTGACTGACTACGCCCCCCATATCTCTGTTTGAGATGCCCCCATGTCGTCGGTAATTTTGCATCCGGTTCAACAGTCAAAATCTCTTGGATATTGCCCTGAATCTCTTTAATCTCATCCTGTGAAAGGCCTCGGTTAAAGAGTGCAAACTCATCAATAATACCGTTGTAGTAGCGATTGAGAGCCGGTGGTTCCTCAGTGCCGAGAAAAAGCGGTGCATCAATCGGCACCAGTTTATCGCCAGTCTTAGGATAATCTATCAGGACCTCACCATCAAGATAGATGGTCCACCACTTTCCACTCTGAAATGAGACAGCCGCGTGCTGCCATTTGTCTTTGACGACATCACGAGGGCTTTGTGCTGGCACATTACGTCCACCAGTCAACTTCCATCCCATCCATATAAAACCGTCCGGATGGAGCAGCACCTCGAAAAATTCCTGTACATCCGGTCCCTTTGCGGCGATAAGTTGCCATGTACCGGGTCCCGCTTTCAGAGTGGGTTTAATCCAAGCAGCAATTGTAATTCCGTCGGTAAATTCAAATGCATCAGAGTGTTCAACTCGAACAACCCCATCCTTCCCACCGAAATTAACCGCTTTCCCGAATTTACCATCTGTCCACGACGTATCGCCCTCTAATTTTCCATCCTGTTTGTTACCAGAAAGATCAGCGACAGTCTTACCCGCACCCTCCTCAAAAGCAAAATAGACGACTAAACCTTCCAATTCTTCGGCTGTGCTAACACTTTGGAAACTCCCTACCAGATACACAGCACACAGGCAAATTAATAATTGACGCATGAGTGTTCTCCATTCGTATAGGGGTTAGTTTGTTAAGCAATAGGGGCGGATGTCAAGAACACCCGCCCTCTAAGCACTAATGCATATCTCTAAGCAAACGGGAACGTCCCTTGATACCCGCGCGGTCGAGAGACGTGCCAAACGCCTTCGTACATCGGGGTTACCTGATAATGACACACGACATTGCTCCGTTCCATATCGTCCCGTTCTTTTGCCCCTTGATGCGGGATATGGTTGATGAACACGACACAATCACCAGCTTTCGGATACAGGATCACATGTTCTTGTGCCTCACACCACGCCTCAAATTTGGGTCGATCCAACGGATAGAGATGCGGCGGCTCTGACAAATGTCCGCCTTTGATAAACTTAAGATGCCCTTCACCGGGGGCGTTATCCTGAAAATAGTACGTTGTGTTAATTCCAACAGGTGCCATCGCAAACGGATGTTCCTCAACATACCGCTGCTCCTGCCAATAGCCGTAGAAATCCATGTGCCACTCTTGAAGATAGGGACCGGGGTTGATGTGCGCCCGTAGGCTCCGCAGTTGACACTGTTTACCCATCAATCCTTCAAGGTAAGGACGGACACTCGAATGCCCGACGAGCGATTCGTATGTATCCGGCTCACGGTCGAGTAAGGTATCAAACCACATATTTCCGACAGCGTTTAAACCTTCCTCCCAACCCTGTTCACGTGCGTAGTTAATGCGCTGACGGATATGTTCCGTCTCTTTTGGCGACAACGCGCCCTCTATTAAAACGAAACCTTCCTGTTGCAGTTTCGCGAGTTTATCTTTCATGTCTGCCATGGTTTCAACTCCTTTGGAATAGTTGCCAGTTATCAGTAAGAGAATATGAGTCGAGAATCGGAGTTCCTCCTACAGAAGAACTGATTGCTTCTAATTTAATTGCCAACGAACAGTTTGACGCACAAGCCCCAACCACTAATCCCTGCAAAAGTAACAAGCACAGCAGCAGAAATCAGGGCACCGATGAACATAAATGGACGTGTTCGATAAGCAGCTGGCAGTTTGGCGTTCAGGTACAAGGCTGCAAGCATCATCAGCGCGATTGAAAAATTCGCCAAAATAAAACCAGCGATCTGTGTTAAGATGTCAAACGGGACATTCAACCAGATCAGCACCATCGTTGTAAGAAAAATATAGAGACAAACCCATTTGCGAAGTGTCCCGTAACTCCATTCGCGGTGGGGCCAGATTGCCTGAAAGAACTCTTGCATCACGCGGGCGTAGATTTCTGGCAGTGCTTGTAGCGTTCCCCAGAGTGCCACAATGATACAGATATAATACACCCACACGAGCGACGCGTGGATATTTTTCCAGACGCTTGCCTGATCGGTGAGCAGACTCCAGCCTTCAAAGGTGCTTTCCATTCCATATAGGACGGCAGCACCTGAGATCATAAACGCGCCTGTCACAATGAACAGCACGATCGCCCCCATACCGATATCCCATCTTAGAGGAGCAAGGATTTTTCGGAGCTGGCTGACCTGTTCAGGGTGTTCAGGAAGATAATCAATTTTATCACTGTTTGCGGCACGCTGACGGATGGCTCCAATGTTCTGATGAGAAGTCATACCCCAGCGATGCATACTCACCCAATTGGCGTAGACGACGTATCCCATGACAGAACCGCCGACGTAACCGAACGCTGTCGCCATTGTCAACAACGGATTCTCAACAGCATCCTTCGGTGCCCATTCAGGAAACTCAGGTAGGTGTCCAAAACGGAGGCTCCCGACCAGTGCTTTGCCAAAGTCGGGACGCACCATCAGTGTGCCGATAATCGTTCCGATAACGAGAATAGCACAGATAATGAGTTGCTGTTTTTCCAACCTTTCAAAAGAGATACGTAAACCGAAAAGGAGCGCGAGGGTGATAAAACAGGACGTGATTAGATTTTCCCAAATGGGTTGCGAGATACCTGAAGACAGCGTGTCTTTAAATAGAAAATGGAGCAGTGCCCCGCAAGGTTTGGCGATCGGGACCCATGCTAAAGGCGCGCCTACCATCTCAAAGATGACAATCGCAATGAGGAGCCAACCCCGAGGGCCCGGCAGCTTGGCGAGCCGATTCCCGATATACTCACCGCTGACTGCGGTATAGCGTCCCAGCAGATAGGTAACAAAAACACCCTTGACAACACAACTGAGCAATACAAGCCAGAGCAGGTTATATTCAGCCCACGCGCCTGCCCGGACAACGACGATTGTTTCACCCGCACCTATGCTTACTGAAGCGACAATCGCCGCAGGTCCAAACACGGCGGCGAGTGCTACTATTTTCTTAAGCGACCACGGTTCAGCGAACGGACCGGTGACGGGTGGAATATCAACGTGTTCAGTATTTTGATTCTCTTCTGTCTGCATAACAGGTTCCTTAAACAGCAATGAGCGGACTCAGAGAAGCCCGCTCACTGCTACACGCTTTATTCTAATGGTTCTAACGGCTTAGCATTTCCGAAGACTGGTGTCGGTGCGTTGCCGGGGGCTGCCCACCGTGCAGCATTCGCGATGACATGTCGCACATTCTCGTCATAATAGATCGGGTACGTCTCATGACCGGGACGGAAATAGAAAATTTTGCCTCGCCCGCGATAATAACAGCAGCCGCTTCGGAAAACCTCACCACCCGGGAACCAGCTGACAAAAACAAGTGTATCCGGCTCAGGAATATCGAACGGCTCGCCGTACATCTCGGCGTGTTCGAGTTCAAAGTATTCGCCTAAACCTTCGACAATCGGATGTCCGTGTTCAATGACCCAAAGACGCTCTTTTTCACCGGCTTCACGCCATTTGAGGCTACAAGACGTGCCCATCAAACGGGTAAAAGGCTTGGAGTAGTGCGCAGAGTGGAGTACAATAAGTCCCATACCGTCCAAAACGCGTGCGCGAACTTTGTCAGCAATAGCATCCTCAACTGCGCCGTGTGCGGCGTGTCCCCACCAGATTAAGACATCTGTGCTTGAGAGCACATCGTCGGTTAAGCCGTGTTCGGGTTCATCTAAAGTCGCGCTCCGGACTTTAAAGCCACCGGAGTTGTCCAAACCATCAGCAATTGCGGCGTGGATACCTTTTGGGTAGATACCGCGAATGAAGTCGTTCGTTTTTTCGTGCCTAAATTCATTCCAGACTGTAACCTGAATGGGTTGCGTCATAAATTTCTCCTTACAATTGTCTGATAACAGAAATATGTCAAAAACCTCTGCTGAGATTTTTGTGTTCAACTATAGCAAATCCTGAATATATCAATTAACGG
>VXXH01000349.1 GCA_009835515.1 Candidatus Poribacteria bacterium | reverse complement strand
GTCGGTCTCCAAAACCGAATGTTGGGGGTTCGAATCCCTCCTGGCCTGCCTTTTATAATTTTATTATGATAACTCGCTTCAAAAAGTATCTTCAGGGAATACATCTCGAATGGCAAAAGGTGACCAAACCGGACGCGAAAGAGGTACAGGGAAGTACCATTACTGTCATTGTCGCCTCTGCCTTATTGGGGCTTTATATCGGGATAATTGATGGCAATTCCGCCTTTCCGAAATGGGCAAGTCCTTTGTCTTGGATTTTTCTCGCAGCACTTCCAGTCGTTGTATTTCTTATCGTGAAAAGTTGGGAAAACCAACCACAGAACGATAGAGATGCCGAGGCTGCCATTGACGGAAACCGAAAGATAATCGCAGCGGCGGTAGCCTGTATCCCTTTAGTCGCTGTACTTGTAAGCCAATATGTCTTAAATACCTCGCTTGAGGGTTTCGGTATGGCTTTCCTCAGAACGCTTTTCATTCGTAGTTAATGCTTTTGTGTTTCGATAGCACATATAACGTATATTGGTGAGTCAGAATATGGATGGATACTGGTACGTCGTTCAGATATACACCGGGCATGAAAAAAAGGTTAAACTCACCCTTGACAACATGATCGCAAGGGAAGAGTTGCAGGACGAGATCTTGCAGATTAATGTCCCGGAGACCGAAGTGGTAGAGGTTAAGGACAGCCAACGGAAAGTTAGCGTCCGGCCCTCCTATCCGGGGTATGTACTTGTTAATACTACCCATGCACTCGGTCCGCATGTCGAGAGCGAGATTGGACAAAAGAGTTGGGCACTCATCCAAGAAACGCCAGGTGTCATGAATTTCTTGGGGCCGCCCTCACATCCATCGCCTTTGAGTCCGGCTGACGTTGAGGCAATGCTCCAGATGTCGACTGAGGAAGAAGAAGTTGTACCAGTCCCAGCAATGGAATACGAGATAGGCGATAAAGTTAAGGTGATCAACGGACCGTTTAGTGGATTCCCTGGCGAAATTGAAGAAATCGACATGGAACACCAACGGTTACGCCTCAGTATTTCGCTTTTTGGTCGTTCTACCTCTGTTGACCTGGGTTTACTTGAGGTAGAAGAACTGAACTAAATTAAACGGCGTTGTCTAAATATGAAATCACGGTTATGAGTGCGTGCCTGATCCGATACGCCGCTTTATAGGAAAACGTACTTTAGAATTCTCACAATCCACAATAGGGAAAAACAATGGCAAAAAAAGTAGCTGGTGAAGTTAAACTCCAATTGGTATCCGGACAGGCAACGCCACAACCGCCTGTTGGTCCAAGCCTTGCTCCTTATATGATTAATCTACAGGAGTTTATCAAATCTTTTAACGCCCAGACACAGCATCAAACCGGTATGGTGGTGACAACTATCATTACCTGTTATAGCGACAGGTCGTTTACGTTTGCCGTAAAATCGCCGCCCGCCGCAGTTTTGCTCAAATCTGCAGCGAAGATCGCGAAAGGCTCAGGGGAACCCAACCGAAACAAGGTTGCTTCTGTCACAATGGATCAAATCCGCGAAATTGCACAGACGAAATTACCTGATTTGAATACAACAGACTTGGATGCCGCGGTGCGGATGGTAGAAGGCACTGCTCGCAGTATGGGGCTTACGATTGGATAGCGAGATCCGGTACCCCGTATACACATAAACTCGCTTTGAAATAAGGCTACGGAGATACGCTCCACTAACTATCGGAGAATAACATGGCGAAAAGAGGAAAGCGATATACCGAGATCAGAGAGCATGTGGATAGACTCCAACTCTACACAGTAGATGACGCAGTCTCGCTTTTGAAAAAAACGAGCGGTGCGAAGTTTGATGAGACAGTTGATCTTGCATCACGTCTCGGCGTGAACGCACAACATGCCGAGCAGAATATCCGCGGCACCGTCACACTGCCACACGGCACAGGGAAATCAGTCCGTGTCGTCGTCTTCGCCGAAGGCGATCCGGCACGACAGGCTGAGGAAGCTGGCGCGGATTTCGTCGGTACAGATGATCTCGTTGATAAAATCGTTGATGGATGGCTCGATTTTGACGCAACAATCGCGACACCGGACCTGATGCGGAGTATTATGCCTAAACTTGGGCGAGTCCTCGGACCGAGAGGTTTGATGCCTAACGCTAAGGCGGGCACCGTCACAATGGATGTCACTGATGCAATACAGAACATTAAAGCAGGCCAGATTGAATATCGGGTAGAACGCTCATCTGGTGTTGTCCACGTCCCGATCGGCAAAACCTCGTTTGAGGAAAATAGTATCAAAGAGAACCTCAATGCGGTAATGAGCGCACTCGTCGCCGCTCGGCCCTCCTCTGTAAAAGGTAGATACATTCGGAGCGTGGCGATCTCAGCAACGATGGGAGTCGGTATCCGGATAGACCCACAACAGTTTGTATAAAACGCAGGCGATACGATATGGAAATAGTCTTTACAGCTGAATAGAGTCGTAGAACGTAGGTGCCATCGGCTTAATTGCCTACCGAGGCTTGAATGGAATGGAGCAAAGGGCGTGCTTCTCAAAGCGCATATCCGATCTTATTGCCCACTTTGTTTTCTCCATTTATGTGAGCCTCCAGGCACCTGGAGGCTTTTTGCATGCAACCGTATACCTAATTAGCCCGTTTGTATGGAAACCGAAGCGACATGATGCGGTTTTTATACAACTCACGCAGAAAGGAACTGACACATGCCGAATCAGGCGAATGTTCAGCAAACAGAGCAAATTCGTGAGATTTTTGACAGTGCCGATGTTGTTCTGCTAACAGACTTTCAAGGACTTACCGTCGTAGAAATTAATGAGCTCCGGAATCAACTCCGGGCATCAGATATCCGGTATAAGGTCTGTAAGAACACTTTAGTAAATGTTGTCGCTGAAGAGAGAGGTATTGAAGGGTTGGCACCTTATCTGAAAGGAAATACAGCCCTCGCTACCGGCACAGATCCGGCGACATCTTCAAAAATCTTGCTCGCATTTGGCGAGGAACACGAAAATTTAAAAATCAAAGGCGGGATTCTCGGTACGCAGGTGATTGACGCAGCGGGCGTTGAAGCACTTAAGGATATGCCGTCACGAGAAGTTCTTGTCGCTAAAACCGTTGGACTTATCAGCGCACCACTCACTGGACTCGTACGAACCCTGCATCAAGGGTCCCCCGTTAACGGGATAGTGAATGTACTTAGTGGAACAATACGTCAGGTGACCTCCGTACTGACGCAGGTTACCGAGCAGAAGAAAGAGGCAGAAAACGCCTAACGCTTATACGAAATATCATAGGAGAATTGAGGCACTGGGTCTCGCTTTTCCTACACCACTTGATCGGAAAACTCTAATCAAGTCAATTGCGTACGATTTATAGAAAGGATACAAACATGGCCGCAGATATGGAAAAAATGATTGAGGAAATTAGCAACATGACCGTTCTGGAACTTTCCGAATTGGTCAAGGCATTGGAAGATAAATTTGGCGTCAGCGCGTCAGCTATGCCAGCAGTCGCTATGCCGGGCATGATGCCCGCTGGAGATGGTGCAGCCGCAGCGGAAGAAGAAGCCGCAGCTGAAGAGAAAACCGAATTTGATGTGCAACTCAAGGAATTCGGTGCCAATAAGATTCCAGTTATCAAAGAGGTTCGTTCACTCACTGGGCTTGGCTTGAAAGAAGCTAAAGAGAAAGTCGAATCCGCGCCAGTCGTCATTCAAGAAGGTGTCTCGAAAGAAGATGCTGACAAAGCGAAAGAGCAGCTTGAAGAACTCGGCGCAGTCGTCGAAATTATCTAACTCGTGGCACACTGTCGCACATAATAGATAATGTGCGACCAAACAGCGCCCATAGGTAGACCCATTGTGGTTCTTAAGCATAGCGAGGCACGAGCCGGTCGCGCTACCGTGAACTATAATGGGTCTCCATTTTTTCTGGAAAATAATCCCACAATGGTAGGGGTAGGTCACGCCTATCGAAAATTACTACAACCTATCTCATAATATCGTAGGAGGGGTTTATAACCCCGATTTACCACTCAGATGAGTTTGGACAAATCGTATTTATGAGACACACGCTAAGTGGCACCGATGTTTAGTATTCTCGACGTTTTTTATCTCGTGTTCAGCCAACTTGCAGTCGGCGGGTTTGTTCTTCTCTTTTTAATCCCGAAAGGGTTAGTTGGGGCAAACTTCTATCGTTTGATGGGAAGCATCTATCTGCTTGTAAGCGTTTTATCTCGCTGTGCGGACTTAGCTCGTCATCGGCAATCCGTCACATTTCTCAATTTTTTCGGATTCTGGCAGAACCCCGAGTCCATTTTAGTTATCTCTTTCGTTCTTATTCTCCTCCTTTATACACTGAGTTGGTGGTTCAAAAGCCCGCGATTCACGCGGCTCCTTTTCTTTGGCGGGGTAATTTGTGGTGTTGCATGGATCGTTTTGAGTGCGCAGCGTTACTTCCAAATTGTTCAACTCCCCGGCGGAATGTTTCTACTCCCGCTTCAATTCTTGACTGCGTCTGTATTACTCGGTACTGTCAATAGTGGCATGTGGTTTGGACACTGGTATCTCGTGGTCCCTGATCTACCAGTCGTCTATCTGAAACGGTTTAATGCCGTCTTACTCTATACCTTGTTAGGGATGGGGCTACTTCTTTCCTTGAACATCTTTTTCAGACAGCAATCCACGGATGTTGTCTCTTTCAACCTCTTCTACCAAATCATCTTCGGCATGCGGCTGCTCATAGGCATTGCTGGCACGTTACTCCTCTATTTCATTACATGGGATTGCTTACGTCCTAAATCTGTCGCCCGAGATGTGCTTGGCGCGACACGGGCTGCAACCGGTTTTCTTTTTATTGCTATTATTACGGTTTTCCTCGGTGAGTTTTGCAGCCGATTTTTGCTTTTGGAGATGCGGTTCATCTTCTAAAAAATAAACTGACTGCGCGATTTATGGTAAAGTCTGAAAGTCTGACATCTGCGGGAATATTCGTCCTACGATGTCTTACGCTGACCGTTTTTTAATCCATTTGTGGATCCATTCATTGGGGGGAATATGCGAATTTTAATACCCTTGTTCATCTTTTGTTTTTTGTCTTTCACGTGGGGGGACATTCAATTTGAAGATGTGTCACAACAGGCAGGAATTACGCGGATTGGTGAAAGTTGGGGGAATGCTTGGGGCGATTTTGATGGTGACGGATACCTTGATTTATGGGCAACCAATCATCGACACAAGCCAAGTCTATATC
>VXXH01000401.1 GCA_009835515.1 Candidatus Poribacteria bacterium | reverse complement strand
GAGTCTAGGGGGATTAAAAGTAATGTGAAGACCGAAGATCCGTTGTTTTTTATCTTCTAACCAAAAGTTACAAGCCTCTCTCGTAGGTTTTTGCTGCAATTCCCAACCTTTTTTTTCAATCAGATTCAGTACTTCTGCAAGCCTTGTATAAAACAACTTGAATCTTTCCTCCGGGTAAGTTTTTTCATAGTGGACTGTAAACTCTGAAGATAATGAATTTTTAACCGAATCTATTGTCCATTGACCATCAGGTTCAGAAGAAACCATAGGTTCTTTCTCTGCCGACGGGTCATCAATTATGTCGTTAACAGTTTTAGAATTTGGAATAATTGCCTTAGGTTCAGGAGTATCTACAACCGCTTTTTCCTCCAATACTATCTCGGCGTTCAGTTCTGCTTCGCCTGATGCCACATTGGATTTTAGCAGATATTTCTCCAAGTTAGATATAGCCTCCTCTCGATTCTCAATATTGGTTTCACAAAAAATCCTTTCACTTAAACTGGAGGCTTTCCACCAAGAGAGATAAAACCGCCAGAGTTTACCGTTTGTAATTATCGCAAGCGGTACGTTCCCGCTATAGGCGTAAAAGCAAATTTGTTCTTCGTTTTTTCCGATCGGTTGATCCCAGCGTTTACATTCAATTAACACCACAGGATTCTGATCTTGTTTGATATGTAAGGCGTAATCGGCTCTTCTATTCTCAACCTGATACTCAGGTATAATTTCCATAGACGCTAAATTCGTGTCGTTCCATCCTAACGTCCGTAGAATCGGTAGGATAACATATTGCTGAATAGTTGCTTCATTGACATCCGCTAAGTGTTGTTTATGTTCGAGAATATGTGCGATAGTGTTTCTTAAATCGGTCATGCAAAATTTCCTGACTGCTCATAAAACCGTTGCTATGCCGAAGCGGCCTTTTCTAAAACAACTTGAAGGTAACCATCAAAATCTAAGTGAAGCTGTTCGGCGTTCAAAGCAAGTTTGCAATGCATCTCGGGACTCATTTGAACCGTGAATTCACCTGTAAAAGGTTTTTCAGGCATTTTCCCCTGTTCCTTGCAGAATTCAATGTAACCTTCAATCGACTTTTGCATCTCTTCGCGGAGTTCTGATACAGATGCACCATAGAACGTGATTACATCATTGGTGTTAATTACTGTTCCATGGAAAAGGTCAATTTCTGGATCAAAATTGACAGCCCCTATATAACCTTTGTATTCAATCATGGTGTAATCCCCCGCGATTTCAGGCTCGCGACACCTCAAGTGTCATTGGTACTTGTATTCAATCATGGTGTAATCCCCACACTTTGAAGGAATTTTCTTAGGTCTCTGACTGCTCCTTTATCCATATTTGGACTCGGATGCGGACGATGAAAATAAGCAATACGTCCTTCAACGGAAACAGCTACCCTCGATCCTGCTCGTTCACTTAGGATAGCTCCTAAATTCCTCAATAAAGCCTCAACGTCACGCCATTTTATATTCCCGGAAATAGGCTGTGTAAAGATCGAGTTCAATGTTCTTTGGTGACGCTTATTCATTGTTGCCTGTCCAAAATTATATCCATATAAAATGATACTCAAAAATTATTAAGAAAGCAAGATTTTTATGCTTTCGACGACGGGACAGCGGGTTCAACATACAATGTCTTTTCGCGGGTGTAATGCACGTAGCCTGCGACGTTGCCCTTCCGTTTTACGACGTACCGCGCCCACGTATAGTCAACGGGTACATTACTCGCATGATGCGCTTTGCTGTAGTAGGCGGCGAGTTGCGCGGCTTGTAATAACGTCGGCATCGGGATGTCTGGACGGTTTTCTGGGTTGCGGATGATGACGTGCGAACCGTGAATCTGTTTGGTATGGAGCCACATATCGCTCGGTTTGGCAATCTGACGTAGGAGCAGATCATTCGACTGGCTGTTCTTGCCGACATACATCTGAAAACCGTTGGTAGAGGTGTATCTTCGGAAGGGACCTTCGCCTGCTTCTTGCTTCTGCTTTCTGCTTTGCGGTGCTTTGAGGGAGCCGTTGGCGACAAATTCAGTCCGAAGTCGCTGGAGTGCTTCCAAAGTATCAGCGGATTCCAACTTAGACGTATACAGCTGGAGCGTCTCCTGATCTGCATCCAAATCTGAGATGAGCTGCTGGATGCGCGAACGTCCGCGCTTCGCCTTTGTGTATTTCTTAAAATAAGCCTGGGCGTTGTCGGAAGGGGTCTGCTCTGGATTAAGCGGTATCAACATCTTTTCGAGTTCAGGACTATAGTAGTTCTGGAGCTCGACCTGTTGCTGTCCACGGGTGATCGTGTGTAGGTTGGCGAGGATTAATTCACCTTGAATGCGGTAATCTTCGGCTTTCTCAGCGCGTTCCAAATCGGTTTGTAGTGCCTTCGCCTTTCGACGGAGTATCCCTTTCTGCTTCTTTAAGGCTTGTGTCAGCGTCCTGTGTTCCGAAGCGATGTTCTCCTTCAAGGTAATCGCGTCGTAGTAGGCGCAGAACGCATCGCTCATTGTGTCATAATCTTGAGAGACAGCACTCGGAAATTGCTGCAGCGGTAGTGCTGAGACTGCGATTGGTGCGTTGCCATCCATGAACAGTTGTGGTGAACCGTGCTTCGGATCGAAATAGGTGATCACCTGCTGATAAGCATCCCAGAGTTCTGTTCCAGCTGCGCGTGCGACGACCTCTTTCGCGAGTGTCGGACTGAAACCGTCAATTTTGTTAAAGAGCTGTCGCCAACTCACCTCTGCTTGTCCATCCATGAGTTCCGTAAACGCCGCCTTGTCTAACGTCAAAGGGTCCACTTTCCCCAGTTGGGGTGGTAAAGTGTAGGTCTCACCGGGCAAAATTTCTCGGTGTCGGCTCATTGTCTCATCAATACGTTTGAGACTTTCCAGAATCCTGTCGTCGGTTGCATCTATGAGGATGATGTTGCTATGTTTGCCCATCATCTCTGCGATGATAGCCTTTGCGGACGGTTGTATCGGTTCGTCAGAGACAGGTTGGACGGTTATTTTAAGGATGCGATCCCAGCCGAGTTGTTCAATCTCGGTAATCGTGCCGCCTCTGAGATGTGTTGTGAGGAAGTCTGCCAAATAGGACTGTTTTTGCCCGGGTGGCGGCTTTTCGATGAGATGGGCCCGAGCATGCAACGAATGCGCTGATACCGTGAGCCAGTGCGTTTCGGCAGCATGACTCATCCTGAATGAAAAGGCGTGTGCATTCGCCTGTTCGATGTGCCGAATCGTGCTGCCTAAAAGGGTTTCGCGGAGTTCTTGCGTAACAATGCGGAGTGCTAAAGAATCAAAAGACATAGTAAAATCTAATGGTATCGTTTCAAGTCTTGTGTTATCCCGTGGAGTTGTGCTTGGACTTCTGCTGGCACACGTGGATTAAAGGGACCGCCGGTGCCTGCAGCGATATCGTCGAAACCGCTTAAGATCATCGCTTCAACGACAGCAGAATAGTTATAGACCCGCTCGTTCATAAAACGGATCTCCTCAAGTGGTGCAATGTCGGCTTCAATGCGGGCGGAGGTCTCGTAATCCCCCCGACGTTGGGCATTGTTAATCTCATCAGAGGCACGCGCAAAGGCGACCGCGATACCAGAGGTATGTCCCTGCGTCCCGAGTTCTGCAGGACGGGTACATCTATCCCCGATGCCCCACATCACAATTCCGCTGTCCCCAACCCCTTCAACGAGCGGCACAACGTCCTCTTCACCTGTTCCAATCTTCACACCCACGAAATGGGGTGAATCGTTCAAGAGACGAATGACGGCTTCTAAGTCGCGTTTCTGACGGAAATAGTAGAGAAAGCGTGCGCCATAAGCAGTGCCATACTTCTCACCGAATTCCATGTACTGTTGGTAGATACCCTCTGGACTGGAGATTCCCGTCAGCGGCATGAGCAGATACACATCCGGGGATCTCTGAAGTTCAGATTGCGCTGCAATGAGTTGACCGGCTTGACCGATGGGATTCGGGACAATACCGGACATGAGAATACCGTTATCCCCTATTTGTCGTCCGGTTTGGTCGATGAGACGGAGCTGCTCGGTTTCGCTGATATGATGGATCAGACTCGTTCCAGCGATGGCAATGACCCGCTTGCGTCCTTCGTCAAGATAGTTGTTGCGCATCAAATAGTCAATATTTTTGGCGTGTCCGGTGTAATCGATTGTGTCCCCATCGAAAGGAACGATAGGAATCGCAGTAACCGAATTCAGAGCGTCTAAAAGATTCGATAGTTCTAACGGCATAGAGTTCTCCTTTATTCAGTTTTCAGTTTTCAGTTAAGAGGTTTTCGTCTAATACGCCTTACTTCTTAAAGTAGCAGCAAACCCTGAGCCTGCAACAATACGCAGAAATACCCAATCAAAAACACGCAGGCGGATATGAGGGATGCTCGTCAAAGTTCAAACGTCCGTTGTGCCTCCGCAAGGTAAAATTAAAACCTTTTCCGTAGGACGAGTACACCTATGGGTGCCCCTGCCGCTATGTCTGTTTGTAAATCTATTTCAAGGCCGTTGCGTCGTGTCTGTGTGAGTGTCCTTTGCAAGCGGTTATTGAAACGCTTCGTCGAAATCCGTGCCTCCACTGCACTGACAACGTGGTTTAAGATCGCCATGCCTAAAAAGAATTTCGCGCGTTCAAAGGTATTGTTAGCCTTTTCTCTCAAATTAAAAGCATCCGATCGGTAATCTGAAGTAATACCTCTCTTTTCAAGATCTCTATGTCTCTCGTTTTTTAGGTCTGGATCAAGATCCGCCCAATACCATTTGCCGGTACGCTTTTGGGTTTCCTCTGTATCATAGTCGTGGTTCCATGTTTCATACTGCGTAGCGTGCTCAAAATCCTCTATAGGATCCCAATCTTCAAAGGAGCCTGGACCAATAAACGTAACGTGTTGTCTGACAACATCGCGATATTCGTCTCGAATGTCTGCAGCATTGTTCCAGAGAATAAAATAGCTAGCGAGCAAAACCCCCTCTGCTGCCATATAGAAATAGCCACGCTTAGCACCTGTGTAGAGTTGTCCCATACCGGGAATAACAAGCGAATAAAGGAACGCCTCGTTTGGAGACTTCCGAGTCTGGAGCTCTTGGGTCGCCTCCATAACAACAGTGGATTGATCCTCAAGCGTCCGGTTTCCAAGTGCGGAATCAAGATAGAAAGCCGTAAACGGTTGTGCCTGTAGGCTCTCAGCGGCGAGACCCATATTGGACAACAGAGAAAATATTAATATAAGTATGATAA
>VXXH01000100.1 GCA_009835515.1 Candidatus Poribacteria bacterium | reverse complement strand
CAATTATTTGTCAAACGTATTTTTGTTTTTTCGGTTATCAGTTGTTAGTAGGTAAAGTTTCAAACCCGATCGACGAGGATCGGAAGCCGGACAAAATAGGAAACTGAATGGCACTGATTTGAAAGTGAATTTGGATTGACAGGCTATATCTGTTTCTGATAAGATATAGTTATTCATCCAAGGGAGCGGACTGATGGGTAAAAAACGTGGCAAGTTTAGTTTGAACGGGGTCGGAACGAAAATGGAACAGCACGCAGAGCGGGTTTTGCGGTTGGTAAAGTTAGGTTCGCCGCATGCGGATCCACTTGCCTACGCGTCTCTGCTGTTCCTTGAAACCCGTGATCCTGAAAGATTTAAGACGCTTATGTCGGAGGCGATGGTCGCAGCACTCTACGATCGATTTAAAACCCGTAGAAAGGCGCGCGAGCAAGCAAGAGTAGACGCAGCAGAACAAACTCAACCAGAGACGAAACGGGGTGAAGTGAGCGCGGAGCGGCGAAGACGCAAACTTGCACTCAACGATGAAGGCACGTTGACCGAACAACATGTTGACCGAGTGAAGAGACTCTGGTCGGTTTTGTTAGAACGTAATCATAACATGTATCAATATAAGACCCGTGTCGCTTTTGCGGCGTCGATGCAGTGGTTGGAAGAAAACCAACTTAAGACCTTCCTAACGCTCCTTGAGTCGCTTGAGGACATGTCAAACGGTGATGATGCCTATTTTATTTTTCTTCGGCACGAACTCAATCAGATACAAAAACGGGTTGCGGCATCACATGCGAAAATAGATCTGGACATTCTGGCACCGACGCGGCGCAGAAAAACGGAAACACCGGGTGATGTCACGACCTCCACTGAAGCGATGCATCCGGATCAACGGACGATATTTGACCTTGTAGAAGGGAACTCTTAAGTAATGAAGTTACTTGTCACTGGTGGTGCTGGATTTATCGGTGCCAACTTCATCCGATACTGGCTACGGCACTACCCGGACGATGCCATTGTTAACCTTGATTTGCTGACGTATGCTGGCAATAGCACCAATCTGATGGATGTAGCGGAACGTTACCCTGAACGTTACACGTTTGCCCATGGCGACATTCTGGATTCGGTGTTGGTGGAAAGGGTCTTGGCAAAAGAGGCATCAGATGTCATCGTCAATTTCGCTGCGGAGTCGCACAATAGCCGTGCAATTCTACATCCACGACGTTTCTTTGAGACGAACGTGATGGGTACGCAGGTTTTATTAGACGCGGCTCGGAAGTATGAGGTCCAGCGATTTCATCATATCTCTACGTGCGAAGTTTACGGTGAACTCTCGCTGGACTCACCTGACGCATTTGATGAATGCACGCCGTATCGTCCACAAACCCCTTATAATGCTTCTAAAGCAGCAGCCGATCATCTCGTGAATGCCTACTTCCATAGTTTCAACATGCCGATAACAATTTCTAATTGTGCGAACAACTACGGTCCCTACCAGCATCCAGAAAAACTCATTCCACTTTTCACAACAAATGCAATCCAAAATTTACCCTTAACGCTCTACCGAAGCAGCCATAACCGCCGAGAATGGTTGCACGTTGAAGACCACTGTCGAGCAGTCGCAGCGGTTATTCAGCACGGCAAAATCGGTGAAACCTACAACGTCGGAAGTGGTGTGGAGAAGAGCATTGAGGAGATTAGCGATTTTATCTTGGATGTTCTTGACAAACCGCAGCATTTGAAAACTTATGTCCCTGACCGCCCCGGACACGATTGTCGGTACCTATTGGATTCAGGAAAGATAAGCCGTGATATTGGATGGGAACCGACGATTGAATTTGAAGATGGCATGCGTGAGACGATTCAATGGTACGTCGAAAATCAGGAGTGGTGGCAGACGATTCAACAGAAAACAGATAGTGAAATGGTTCAGGAGGATAGATGGGAGACATTTGAACGGAGGTAAACCTATGCAACTGACGACGGAACAACTGACAACATGGCAACGCGATGGAATCATCGTGGTGCCGAACGTGTTTTCACCGGAAGCAATTGTACCCGCGCTCGGAGAGATTGAACGAAATGCCTACGATGGGTTGACTTACACCGAATATCACGCGAAATGGGGCGCGCAGCCCGAAGCGTTAAAAAGTGCATACGAGAAGAACAGCGATATGCAACGCCTGGCGGGTCCCTTTGGAAAAGCGGTGCATTTCCCGACAGGGTTGGAAGCCGTGGATAAACTCATTGAAAACGAGGCATATCTGGCAATCGCACAGCAATTGTTAGGCACGGAAGAAATTCGACTCGGTTATGGACAAATATTCTTCCGAGAGGGACTCACCGATAGCCGTCATAGTGAACATCCGTGGCAGGGTTATCACATCGACAATGCGACGAACTCGCCTTTGCCGCCGCATCCGGATTGGCAACGCTATGGATATATTTTGACCGCTATCTTCCCACATGACATCGAATTGGACGGTGCGCCGATGCTTGTCTGTCCGGGTTCACAGAACCAGTTAAATAAAATATGGGCGAAGTACCCGGGCAGAGGGGGTGGAATGGGTATACCTGATCTACGAGAATTTAAGGGAGAACTCGCGGATCCGGTTCCCCTTACGGCGAAAGCGGGGAGTGTTTCATTCCGTTCGAGTTACTTGGTTCACGCTGCACAACCGTTTGAGAACAAAAGCAGACAACGCGGGTGGATGGGGTATCACTTCCATCGGGCAGACAATGACGATTGGTGCAAAACGACGCGCCCAGTGCCCGGTTGGGGCAGCCCACAGTATATGAAATTTGTCACAGAAACGACCCCTGCCGTACGGCGCGTTTTAGGGTGGCCCGCGCCTGGGGATGCGTATTATACGCCGGAAACCCTCGCACGTCTTGCGCAGGCGTATCCGGGGATTGATTTGGAACCATACCGGAATTAAAATCAGAGAGGATTGTTATGAGTAAAATGAGAAAAGTCGTGATGATGAATGAGGCGGGACGTATCTGGACGGAGGAACAGGAGACACCTGTACCCAAACCCGGACAACTCTTGGTTGAAGTTCGCTCTTCAATGGTCAGTCCCGGCACGGAGCTTGGGGGCGTCAAGCGGCGCCGCGAACGTCCGGGTTCCGAAACCCGGCAACGTCCATTTGGATATACGAATGCCGGTGTCGTTGTCGGTATGGAAGGCGATTGTGACGAATTTGAAATTGGCGATAGGGTGGCTGGTATGGGCGGTGGATACGCACTCCACGCCACGTACGCTTGTGTACCCCACAACTTATGCGCGAAGGTCCCCGATGCTGTCGCCGATGAGGAAGCCGCTTCTATTCATCTTGCAGCAACGGCATTGCACGCCGTGCAACGCGGGCGTATCCGTATCGGCGAAAACGTTGTCGTCGCAGGGTTGGGTATCGTTGGGCAATTTGCATGCCAGATCGCCAAAACCGCGGGTGCCTATGTTATCGGTTTAGATCAATTGCCGTTGCGGATAGGGATTGCCCAAAACGCGGGGATACACCGCGCGATAAACGTATCGGAAACAGATCCAATTCCCATCGCAGAGGAATTCACTAACGGTTACGGCATGGATTGCGGGATTATCGCCTTCGGTGGCGATGCGACGAGTGCGTTTCAGCAGATCCGTGCAATGCTGAAAACCGCACCCGATACGCACAAGATGGGACGGATTGTTATCGTTGGTGGTGCGAGTATTACGCACGGCTTTGCAGCGGGACTCGGCAATGTAGACGTTATCAGCGCGGCACGTACCGGACCCGGCTACCACGACGAAGATTATGAACACGGCGCGGATTATCCGCCGGTGTTTGTTCCGTGGCCGACACAACGCAACTTAGCGTTATCGCTGCGACTCATGTCCGAAGGTAAGATTCAGGTGAACCCGTTGATTACAGATGTTGTGCCAATTGACCAAGCCGCCGAGGCATGTGAAAGATTGATTCAAACGCCAAATGAAGCGTTAGGTGTTGTTTTTTCGATGTAATACCAAATCTGAAAAAAATCGCATTTCAGGGATTTTGAAACGCATAGGAATGTCGCATGTTCAAGGTGCAATAATGCACGTCGCATTTGGGGTGTTTTTGATAGGGCATTTCTGCGTATTGCTTGGGTGTTTCTTCGCGTACGCCGCAGAATTGCGCTACTACGAACGAGTTTTTTGTTAATGAAAGGTGATTATTCAGAATATGGAAATTAGAGGCGCGCGTGAATCAGAATTAGAGCAAGTTATCGAACTTAGTTGCTTGGCTTTTGAGTCAGATGATCATGAACGCTATTGGCAGTACGTCCAAGGTGATAGCAGTTATCGTCCCTCACAAACCCGTGTTGTTGTCGTGAATGACAAAGTTGTCTCGACTTTGCGCGTTTGGGAGCGACGGATACGGGTCGGGGAATCTCTCGTGACTATGGGGGGTATCGGTGGTGTCTGTACACATCCGAACTATCGTGGTGTTGGATACGCGTCCGCGCTCATGCGGGATACTATTGGGTACTTGAAGGCAACGGGGTACGACATAGGTGCTTTGTTTACTATCATTCCAGACGAGTTCTACAGCCAACTCGGTTGGGTTTCTTTGCCCTTGCGAAGTTCTATTGTGATGTGTAATGCGTCAATGGAGGTAGAGACTCCACCGGGGTGGCAAATAACCGATTTTACCCCAGAAACGGATTTAGATGCTGTGGCGAAGTTATACGACATCGCTAATGAACAGCAGAGCGGTGCTATTGCCCGGACGCGTGCTTACTGGGATATGGCACCCTCCCGTCTACGGGGTATTCTTCCGACTGTTGTCGCACGCCGAGTAGGAGAGACTTCTGCTTCCGAATTAGGTGGATATCTCAATTATCGGATAGGTGGAAAAGTAGCTGAAGTACTTGAGGTTGGATACATGCCCGACAATTCGGAGGAAACTTTGGATGTGCTTGTGTCTCATCTTTTTCAAACACACAGTATTGAGAAAG
This sequence comes from Candidatus Poribacteria bacterium, assembly GCA_009835515.1. Taxonomy (GTDB): domain Bacteria; phylum Poribacteria; class WGA-4E; order WGA-4E; family WGA-3G; genus WGA-3G. The sequence goes on along the minus strand of VXXH01000100.1, from coordinate 312 downwards.
TCAGCTGTACGTTTTCGTCGATGATCTCGTCTCAACATCCTTTTGTGCAACACGTTGTAGGGAAGTGTAATGGTGCCTTAACACTGGTAGAGGGAACACCGATGATGTTCTATGCTGTGAACCTACCGGTGTTCTTGCGTCGTCTTGTTGTCGGATGGGAATCGCGAATTGCGGATGCCAAAGAGACATTTCCACTGCTTGCTGTCAAATTGCCTGCTCTCAACGACCAGCAGGCAGTGCTGCGGCACAATGCTGATGGCACCCTGCAAATCCTTCTTGGGGATGCCGATGCAGTTGATTTCGACATGAACT
>VXXH01000471.1 GCA_009835515.1 Candidatus Poribacteria bacterium | reverse complement strand
CTCGATCAACACCAGCAGCATTTTGGTGGCTTCAATTTCGCCATAGCACCGGAGACAGATATTAAAAACGTGGAGATAACCGTGCGTCTTCGGATGCGTATTCGTGGGCGCGTTCTTTCCGCTGACGGTACTCCGCTCCACAATGCACAAGTTACCCTTATGGTCAAACATCGCGATATAGACGACAGAGGCAGAGGTAGTGGTGGCGGCACGAGAACGCTTGATGCCGATGGTTACTTCGTGGACTACGTGGATGACGGTGCTGCCTATTACACTGTTACCATAACATACCAGGGACAAACCGTGGAATCCGAGGAGATTTTGCTTGAGGAAGGGCAGCGAATGGATGGACTCGTTTTGAAACTTGGCGGTGAACCTGAACCGACTAAACCCGATCGGGTCGTCGTAGGCCCTCCGCCTCGCGTCCACGATCCAGCGCGTTTTGAGGTGGCGCGAAAACGCGAACGCGAAGGCATGTGGGCAATCAACCCCGACAATCGACACGCCTACAAAATGATCCGTTGTGAAACCCGTGAAGCGGCAGAGGAACGAGCAGCCGCTCAAGGTGCACACCTCCTTACTATCAGTGACAAAGCCGAACAAGAATGGCTCCTTGAAGTCTTTGGAAAACGAGAAAACTTCTGGATTGGACTGACTGCTGGCTCAAAAGAAGGGAAACAACAGTGGGATAACGGCGAACCGATCACCTATACAAACTGGATAGCACCACAGGCGGCTACCGAACTCACCAAATCCACTCAAGGCAACGATGCGAACCCGAATTACGTTGTCCTCGTCGGAATGACAGGAAAATGGCAGGTGGCACGTCCGGGCAGCCCGCTTATACGTATGACGGAGCGAGCGATTCTGGAAAAAGAGAATTTCATCATCGGCGCGCCTGTGCCAGAAGGTGAGGTCGAAAAGCGTTGAGCATATCAACACACAAGGAGATAGAGAAATGGATCGGACCCACACCACACAAAAACTCACAGTATTAGCATTGACACTCTTGTTCACCGTAATATGCGTTGCAGCGGCACAAGATCCTGAGAATCCAGCGTTACAACCACCGAGCGGCATGTCGGGCAAAGTCGTTGACGCAGAAGGAGACCCTGTTGCAGGGTTCACATTTGCGATTCAACCTATGCGGTTCCACGACGGGCATTTGCAACCAGAAGTCGGTTTTCGCCAATTCCAGGTGCCTCCTGAAGGTATGGAAGGTCCGGGAATGCTACGGACCACGAGTCGGGTAAAAACCGATCCAGATGGAACCTTCACTGCCACTAACATCCAACCCGGGCTTGTCCAATTAAACGCTGTTTCGAGTGCTACATTGGATGCAATTGAAAAGTTTGACCCTGAGAAAATTCGTCAGGGAGAACAGATTCCGCAAGAATTGATGCGGCTCGACAGACTTGAGCCAGATATGGAGATTCTCTCTATTCAAATCGGGAAAGTCACCTTTTTTAGTAAAAGTGAAAGGCACGTTCCTGATTTCATGAAAGGTCTCACGTTTGCGCTGAAACCTGGTGTGCCGCTTGAAGACCTCAAGATCACTGTTAAGTCGCGGCTGCGAATCCGCGGGCGAATCGTTTATGCAGATGGCACGCCGCTTGTCAACGCCAATGGACATCTCAGAATGCGTCAACGAGATGAGACGAACCCGAACAGTGGTGGCAGCCACAGTACAGACTTTTTTACCGACGCTGATGGGTACTTTACCCAATACAGAGATGAGCCAGGATTTTACACACTTTCTGCCGAATATAACACACTTGGTCTCTCTGGAGGTGCAGGGCCTTTCCTACTCAAAGACGGCGTGGCACCAGAGAATCTGGTTATAACACTTGATGGTAACCCTCCTGATGTTGAACAACCAACGGATCAGAAAGTGGGTGTCGGTGGTCCGATTGAAAAGGGTAAAGTCCGTGGTGGTGTTGGAAATGTTGTTGTTGAAGAGTTTAAGGTTCCGCCGAAAGTCGTCGCCCGAGCAGTTGTCCCACCGCAAGCACCCAAACCACCGAAAAGCGTGTGGGTCATTAACCCCGCAAATGGGCACGCCTACAAAAAAATTCAGTGTCAGGACTGGCACGATGCGCAACAGAAGGCTGTTGAAGAAGGAGCGCATCTCGTCTCCATCAACGACGAAGACGAACAGCACTGGCTGCAGGTAATTTTTCGGAGCCACTCCACATGGATTGGACTTACCGATGTAGAAAAAGAGGGGACCTGGCAGTGGGACAGCGGTGAGCCTGTTACCTACACCAACTGGGCAACCCAACCCGTTTTCCCTGACGGACAACCAGAGACCGAAAAAGACTATGTTGTGATGACTTTTAGAGATGGTGAGTGGCAGTCCATTAGTCCGGAAAGCCATTTCTGGCGAATGGCACGAGAAGCAATTATTGAAAAAGATGGTTTAGTGTCTACCGCGCCTGTTGTGGGAACTTCTGATGAAGAGTAGGGATGTTTTACATCGTCCTAACGTTTCTGACATACCGCACAAAAGGAGGCATCCGAATGCACCGTTCTTACTTCGCGCTGATTTTAGTTTCTGTTGGCAGTGTTGCGCTTTTTCTTGTAACATCTCTGCCGAGTGTAGCGGCAAGTTTTTCAGGTAGAGTGATTGATGAAGCGGGAGTCCCTGTCTCAGGTGTCACCATGGCACTTCTACCGCAACTCTCCGAGACGGATGAAACAGGTGCGTTCTCAATGACCGACGTTGCTTCATCTTCCGTTAGAAACCTGATGTTATTGCCTGTACATAGGGCTGAGTATGAAATTCGCGCCGTTGAAATTGAGGGCGTAACCTTCTACTGTGAACAGTATCACCATTGGTCCGACAATAGATTTCCTATTGCGATTGAGCCGGGGGCAGATGTTAAAGATATAGAGATAACCGTGCGTCTTCGGATGCGTATTCGTGGGTGCGTTCTTTCCGCGGACGGCACTCCACTTCGCAATGCTGAGGTTCAGTTTGAGATAAACCAACGTAGCGCAAACGGTAGACGCACAAGAAGCAGCAGTGGTCCAAGAAATCTTGATGCTGATGGTTACTTTGTTCAATACGTGGAGGAACCGGCTTTCTACACCGTCACCGTAGCGTATCAAGGACAGTTTGCAGAATCCAAGAAAATTTTACTTGAAGAAGGGCAGCGGCTTGATGGACTCGTCTTGACACTTAGCGATGATCCCAGTAAGCAGACCCCTTCAAAAGCCGTGGTGAAACCGGTGTTTAGACCGGCAGTATTAGCCGCCCCCAAACCACCCGTCAAACCGAAGGTAGTGATACCACCTCGTGTCTATGACCCACAAAGTGCTGAAGCTTCGCGGAAACGGGAGCGTGAAGAGATGTGGGCAATCAACCCCGACAACCGACATGCCTACAAAGTGATTCATTGCAAGACCCGCGAGGCGGCAGAAGCGAAAGCAAGAGCGCAAGGCGCGTACCTTGTCGCTATCAATGACGCAGCAGAACAGCATTGGCTCCTTGAAGTCTTCGGACAAAAAAGCCTATTGAATGATGAAACAGAGCAGGAATGGAACTTAAAAGCCTTTAGCCGAGAAAGTCATTGGATTGGACTGACTGACAAGACAAAAGAGGGCAACTTAGACTGGGATAACGGCGAACCGGTCACTTACAGCAACTGGGAGTCTCCACAGAAGATTGTTGAAGACACTGCCCACAGTCAAAACGGCGATGTGAATCAGCACTACACTGTCCTCATTGGAAGAACAGGCAAATGGCAGATGGTGCGTCAAGGGAGTCCGGTTGCGGATCTAATCGAGAAAGCGATTCTGGAAAAAGAAAATTTCATCGCTGGCGCATCGGAATAATATGAATCTTCAAAGTTTCAGACAAAAACTTGGTGTTTTCGTCGGAGTTATCGTCCTCTCTTTTAACGTTGTTACGACGGCACAAACAGATAACCGTCCGCAGGTTCGCGCGCGAGTCGTCTTTGCGGATGGGACCCCGCTTGTGAACGCGAATATATATGTTCTGGTAGCAGACAGAGACTTTGATGGCAGCGGCTTCGGACATTCAGGCGGTACAACGCAGACCGATTCTGCCGGATACTTTGTGGAAACCCTTGACGGAAATGCTGATGAATTCTATATACTGGGTGTTGCATATCAGGGGCGTTTCGCGAAGGCACCGCCTTTTATTTCGCATAAAGGACAACCACAAGTTCACCTTCTTTTGACCCTCAGTGAGAATCAAGTTCTGCCAGACAGATGGAGCCCTGATAAAGTTTTCACTGCATTAGAAGCGTTTCTTGAACCACCGCCGGTATGGGTAGTGAACCCGACAAATGGACATGCTTACAAAAGGATTTATTGCCCAGATATAATGGATGCAATGACCCTTGCCGCTGCAGAAAATGCTTATCTCGTTTCCATCAACGATGCAGCAGAAGAGGCATGGATACTGGGAGTCTTTGATCCAGATAGTTTTTGGATTGGGCTCAGCGATTTCGCTGAAGAGGGGCAGTGGGTCTGGCACAGTGGTGAACCTGTTACCTACACCAACTGGGGAGAAGATGAACAATACGGTGGTAACACCGAGATAAACGATTACGCCATCTCTGCGTGGGGCGACAAATGGCAGGCAGTCGCGCCTGGGGATACACATACCCCTTTTCTCAAAGAGGCAATCCTTGAAAGCGTGCATACCCCTGTTAAGCAGATGCGGTCACTTTCGGAGATCGGCGTATGGGCTGTAAACCCTGCAAATGGACACGCTTACATAAAGATTCGATGCAAAAGTCTGGACGATGCGCGAGATCGCGCCGCTGCTGAAGACGCCCATCTCGTCGCTATTAACGATGAAGCGGAGCAGAAGTGGCTTTTAGGACTCTTCGGAAATCATCTCTATTGGATCGGACTCAGCGATGCTGAAAGAGAGGGCAAATGGGTCTGGCAGAATGGTGAACCGCTCACCTATGAGAATTGGGGAGCCAAGCACAGTTTTCCGCGCAGCACGCTTTCATCCGAAGACAAAGACAGTGCTGTTATGACATTTTTGAATGGACAATGGCATGCTGTCGGTCCTGGTGATCTACTCTGGCGTATGACAAAGATGGCGATCCTTGAAAAGACAGATGTGTTTAACAATTCTCGCACTGGCGCGGAATGATAGTTTACCAACATTGAAAAAAGGAGCCTTTAATATGAATTTTCAAAGTTTCAGAAAAAATCCCGGATTTCTCATCTGGATTGCCATGTTTTGGGTTTTGGTATCCTCATCCGCTTTCGCACAAGAATGGTCGTCGGTTTCTGGG
>VXXH01000212.1 GCA_009835515.1 Candidatus Poribacteria bacterium | reverse complement strand
GAAATGGTATTACTTTTGGGACAGCGAAGAATACGAGGAGAATTCACAGCCAATGGACCCAGCAACCACAATCGAAAACCTCCATGAACATATCGGAAACGCACGCGACTTACGAGAGTATCTCTCAACGGACTTGCACCGTCCACGCTATCACTTGCTTCCGCCCGAAGGGTTTTTCAATGACGCGAACTGTACCATCTTTTGGAATGGACGATACCACGTCTTCTATCTTGGACGGATGCCAAATCCGAATGCAGATGAATGGCTGCCAGTCCTCGACCATTCCTCCAGCTGTGATTTGGTGCATTGGATCCACCATCCACCGGCAATAAAGCCTCTCACTGATGGATCAATGCCACGTGGCATATACAGCGGAGATGCCATTGAAAACGCGCCAGTTCCAACATTAATTTATCACGTGCCGGGTCAGGGGACCTGTATCGCGACGAGCGGTGATAACGATTTGATTCACTGGACCCCTTCACCTGAAAATCCAGTGATTCCGATACCAGACGAACCGCGAGAATATCACGTCTTTGATCCGTGTGCCTGGTACGAAAACGGCACCTATTATGCCCTCATAGGTAACAAAAACAGCCGGGCAGGATATGAAGGCGATGCGACCAGCCTTTTCCGTTCAGACGACTGTATTCACTGGGAATATCGCGGTCCGTTTTACAAATCTTCACGTCGCTGGACAGATGAGGTTGAGGATTGCGCCTGTCCCGATTTCTTTCCACTCGGTGACAAATATATGCTCCTGATGCATGGACATCGTCCTTACGGTATGGCGCATTACTACTTGGGACATTATGAGGACGAGCAGTTCTATCCTGAAGCACACGGACGTATGAATTGGCAAGGTGGGCAGCTTTCTGGCCCCGAAACGCTCCTTGACGATCAAGGACGACGTATCTTCTTCGGTTGGATTCGCGAAGCACGCCCTTGGGAAAAATACGGTTGGGCTTCCGTAATGACGCTACCGCGAGTGCTATCGTTAAACAAAGATGGAGACCTCTGTATCGAACCCGTACCGGAACTCGAAAAACTCCGCATCAATTCCTACTCCCAAGCATCTGTTCGGGTCAAGGCTGACACTGAGATCAATATTGAAGCGGTAAGCGGCGACTGCCTTGAGTTGCAGTTGGATCTCACGCCACGAGATGCTACAGAATTCGGTGTGAAGGTACGCCGCTCCTCGGATGGCGAAGAGGAAACCGCTATCGCTTTTTCCGCAATCGACGCACGCCTAAAAATCGACCTCACGAAATCAACTTTAGATGATGAAGTCCGATATCCACGCTTTACACCACAAGACGAAGATGATGGAGAACGTTGGACGCGTTCGCAGGAAGCCCCATTCAAACTGGCTGAAGGGGAACCTCTGAAACTCCATATCTTCTTAGACAAGTCTGTAGTAGAGGTTTTTGTCAACAGTCGGTTATGCTTAACGCAGCGTATCTATCCGACGCGCGCGGATAGTTTGGGTGTCTCAATTTTCGCCAACGGTGGTGAGGCAATTCTAAACAGTTTGGATGCATGGATAATGATGCCAACTATAGGATGATACAGTCAACGGAATCGTAGGAAAATTATGGAATCTCAACAGCTCTGTACAATCGGTTTTATTGGACTCGGCAATATGGGTGGCAGGATGGCGAAGAACCTTCATAACGCCGGATATCGGCTTATTGGATATGATATTGACGCTGCAAAATGTACAGCCCTCGCTGCAACAGGCGCGACAGCCGGTCAGGATACTGCCGAAGTCGTGAAAAATAGCGATGTCATCATGACCAGTTTACGTTCCTCCGATGTTTTTTGCAGCGTTGCCGAACAACACCTTATCCCTAATACTCGTGAGGGTCATGTTTTTATTGACTTAGGTACAACGGAAGTCGAGAAGACGCGGGAGCTGGCGACAGCATTCGGGAAAAAAGGTGCTACACTGATAGACGCGCCTGTGAGCGGTGGACCACACGGATCCGAAACAGGGACGCTCCGTATTTTTGTCGGCGGTGAGGCTGCAGTTGTCAAAGAATGCCGTCCGATCTTGGAGGTACTTGGGGAGCCGAAATATGTGGTGTATTGTGGATCGAGCGGTTCCGGGCAGATTGTCAAGGGTGTGAACCAATTGGCGATGGGACTTGGTGCTGCAGCATACATGGAAGCGATGGCGTTTGGCGTTTGTGCGGGCGTGGATCCAAACGCAATTCGTGAAGCGGTGGGTATGGGTGATGGTTGGCGCGGTCAGTTTGATGGCATTGCTAAACGCATCATTGACGGAGAAGGTAAGAGGCTTGTTGTGAAATATCCTGAATTGCCCTATTTCCTTGCCGCAGCAGAAGCATCTGGGTTTGAAATTCCTCTTACTGAAGCACTTTACGAATTTTGTAAGAAGGGGAATTACGAGATGTTCGATAACATGAACCGACCATCACGTTCATTTTGGCGGACATTGACAAAGGATTCGGATGACGAATAGTGTTAATCCGCATCGAAAACCCGGGACATCTCGACTTGCAATAACGCTAAAAGTTCGCCTTTCAGGCGAATGAGGGAAGTATCCGTGACGTTACGCGGACGAGGCAAAGGGATAGGAATCTCTGCTTTGAGTGTTGCGGGTCTGGCTGTCAGCACATAGATTTTATCAGCAAGTAGAAGTGCTTCCTCAACATCGTGGGTGATAAGCAACACGGTCTGTCGTGCTTCTGCCCAGATATCAAGCAGAATCGCCTGCATGACGGTGCGTGTCATTGCGTCCAAGGCACCGAAAGGTTCATCTAAGAGCAAGAGTTCTTTCCGAAAAAGGAGTGTTCGGACGAGCGCGACGCGTTGCCGCATCCCTCCGGACAGTTGCATGGGATAACTGTTTTCAAAGCCGCTCAATCCGAGCTGCGTCAAACGCTGTTTTGCCTCTGTTTTTGCTGTATCAAGCGGTTCCCCCTGAATCTCTGGCCCGATGAGCACGTTCCTGAGTACCGTCCGCCACGGTAAGAGAAGATCCTTCTGTTGCATATAGGCGAAATCTCCGGTGTTGCCGTTGATGCGGCTGCCATTGAGATGGATTTCCCCGGTATCTGGCGCGAGCAGCCCGGAGATGATATTAAAAAGCGTACTCTTGCCACAGCCGGAGGGCCCCAACAAGGCGACAAACTCTCCGTCATCAACAGAGAAGTTCAGGTTGTCCAGCACCGGCAATTCGGAGTCTTTTTGAACAAAGGTTTGCGTTAAATTTTTTACCGCTAATCTACTCATAATTCTACAAAAACTCTAATTTCGGGCAGCACGTTGACGGAAAAATCGGATAAGAGGTTTCACATACGATTCATCTGTTCTGATGTCAATAGCATCAACCTGATTTGCTCGAAAAATCTGCCGACGTTCCGTATCGGCACGCTGATTCAGTTCTGTGTATAACTGCCGCGCTTCTTCAGAACGTGTATCAACGATCATCGTCTCTCCAGTCTCAGCATCTTCGAGTTCTATCAGTCCGACATCCGGTAATTCAATCTCACGCCTGTCTTGCAAAGTAATAACAATAAGTGAATGCTGCTTGCTGCTCAAGCGCAACTGCTTTTCGTACCCCGTATCCTTAAAATCGGAGATGAGAAACACAACACTATGCGGTTTAAGCACCTTATCAACGAAGGTCAATGCCGTTTCAATATTTGTTCCCGACTGCTGGGGTTGAAAATGGAGGATATCGCGGACGACGCGCAAGACGTGCCGTTTCCCTTTCCGCGGTGCGACGTAGTGTTCAACGGTGTCGGTAAAGCAGACAAGCCCAACTTTATCGTTGTTTTTGATGGCAGAAAAGGCGAGAAGAGCCGCAATTTCAGCGGCGATTTCTGCTTTTGTCTCAGCGATACTTCCGAAACTCGTGGATGCACTCATATCCACAACCAACATCATCACGAGTTCACGTTCTTCCACATACTGTTTGATGTAAGCCTGTCCCATGCGTGCAGTGACGTTCCAATCGATCGTACGTATTTCATCGCCGACTTGATACTCACGGACTTCATCAAAGGTAATTCCTTGTCCTTTGAAGACGCTTTCATATTCACCCGCAAAGACGGTGTTAACCAAGCGATTGGTAAATATTTCGATGCGTTGGATTTTTTTGAGAATCTCTTTTTCGTTCACCTGTTATAGTTCCTACTTCCTGCCTGCAAGCGATGTTGAAAAGACTTGCTTAACTATCGCAATGCCATTATACTATCACAAAAGAACAGAAGGATCAACGCCTTTTTAGCGGTTGTTAGTTGTCAGTTAAGCGTGTAGCACTTACCCGCGTTTGTAACCACCCCTAACAATCCTTGTCTGATAACCGATAACTGATAACCATTCCAGGATAACTATGGAAAATCTATTTTTGGACAACACCACAATTGAGATCCACCGTGAAATTCAAACTGGAAACATCCGTCATGTCGTCTTGGATTTCGATGGCACTATCTCGCTCATCCGAGACGGCTGGCAGAACGTGATGGTACCGATGATGGTTGAACTACTTCAAACGGAAACGGATACCACTGAGACACCAGAACAACTTGAAGCACTTGTCGTTGAATTTGTGGATAGACTGACGGGTAAGCAGACGATCTATCAGATGATGCAATTAGGCGAAGAGATTTAGAAACGTGGGGGGACACCGAAGGAACCGCTTGCTTACAAAGACGAATACAACCGTCGACTGCTGCCCGTTGTCGAAGAGAGAATCGCTGACCTTGCAGCAGGGAAATTGTCCGCCGCGCCGCTCCGGGTGCCGATGTCTCTTGAATTTCTCCAAAGCCTACGTGAGATGGGGATAAACTGCTATCTCGCCAGTGGGACGGATGTTGAATTCGTCAAAAACGAGGCATCACTCCTCGGTGTTGCCAAATACTTTGATGGTGGAATTTTCGGTGCGTTACGGGAATATAAAAAGTTTTCAAAAGCCATGATTATCCAGAAGATCATCACAGACTTTGCGCTTAGCGGGGATGAATTGCTCATCGTCGGAGACGGGTACGTGGAGATTGAAAATGCGAAAGCGGTGGGGGCAATCGCTGTCGGCGTTGCATCTGTAGAGGATAATAGGTACAATATGAACGCCGACAAACGGGAACGTCTGATCCGCGCCGGTGCGGATATTATTATTCCCGATTTCCGAGAAGGCACGCAATTGCTGAACTATCTGCTCACTTAATTTCTTTGCAATAAACGCAAAGAGCATGTATAATTGGAAGTGAAGATAGGATGAAATATAGACAGATTGTTAAAATAATTCAAGATGATGGG
>VXXH01000302.1 GCA_009835515.1 Candidatus Poribacteria bacterium | reverse complement strand
CGTTACTTCTACTTCGGGTCCGATAGCGAGCGTATCATTGACGGAATAAAGGATAAAGTCGCGTGTATAGAATGAATCGTCGCCGTAATCGAAAGGCGAATTGAAGAACCCTTGGATCCACGATTCAAAATAGATAGAACCAGCGGTGAGATATGTGAACAGCTGCGGTGCGATCAAGGAAGAGGGACCATCCGCCGCTGCATAATCAAATCCTATACCTACCATAGGCAGGAAGCTGAGGGACAGTGAATCGCTATCAACGACGGGAATGCCAAGCCCAATGTCCAATTCACCAAATGTACCAACGACGTAAATATCGGTATCCAGGGAGAGCCCGCCGAGGAAGCTTGGGGAATGACTCGCGCCAACCCAAATCTGTGTTCCCAAACTATCTGTATCCGTTCGGAACCACCCGGAAGCACCTGATGCCTCTTCTTCAGCCATTTCTTCACCCATTTCGTGGGCATCTGCGTAGACCATGGGGACACTGCTCACTGCGAAAATACAAACCATTACGAACAACCGAACTAACCAAAATGTATACGTTTTCATTCTTTACCTCTTGGAGTTTTACTCCGATTTTTTTCTGCCCTATACGTTATTGACTATAGGGCCCCCTGTCAAAATCAGGTTAGGGATTAGACCCCGTTAATATGTGCGTCCAAAACGCGCCTATAGGATTATGTAAATTTGAGCAACGGACAATCACGGTGCAATAATGCCATTCTGAAACTTTTATTGAGAAATAGGTTGCTTGACGCTGGCATCAATTTGTGATATAGTGATTTTCGCCTGCAAACGGCAGACTTCCACCAATGCTTACTTCGCACCTATTTTCGTTTAAAGCAAAACGCGTGCCAATTAACAGTTTACCTCACAATGAGAGCCGTTAGACCATTCGCTTCATTTATTTTCAGTTGTCAATAACGTAAGCATTACAAGGGTTTAACCGATAATAGATAACGGATAACTCTCGTCGTGAGGCAAGCTCTTAAAACTGATAACTGATAACTGACAACCGATAACTCGTAAAAAAAATGCTGAAATTTTCAACAGAAGATTGCCCAAAAAAGATGCAAATCGTGCTTTTGAGCGTCATTGTGGCGTTCAGCGCAGCACTCCGTTTCTGGAATTTGGGGCAATGGAGTTTTTGGATTGACGAGGTTTTCACAGTGAGAGATGCGCAAAACCTCTCACTGAACAGTTTACAGTCTATTCCGAACCCTATCCCTTACCTCGCGGTGAAATTATCAATTCTGATTGCCGGGAATAGCGAATGGGGGAGCCGTTTAATTCCGTGCCTTGTCGGGATCGCAACAATTCCTGCAGTCTTTGGATTAGGACGGACACTTTTCAATTGGCAGGTCGGGCTGCTCAGTAGTGCATTCGTGGCATGTTCAAGTTGGCACCTGTTTTGGACACAGAATGCGCGTTACCCCGTCTTTACCTTTCTGTTTGCGGTCCTGACAGCGTGGTTTTTCTATCTATCTCTCAAACGCGATTCGACCTTTCTGACAATCGCAGCACTTGCCTGCTGTCTCTGTCTAATACTGTCGCACACGTTGTCTGTTGTGATTGTTCCAGCGTTAGGAGCCTATGCAATAATCTGTCTATTAGAAAATTCCAATAGGAAACGGTGGATCAATTTGCTCATCTTTTTCATCCCGTTTGCGCTGCCAGTGTTAGCACTGGCACTTCCAGAAGTGCGCGGCTATCTTTTCTCTGGGTGGGGACGCAACGAATGGCAGCGAAGTCCGCTCTATATTGTGCTAACGCTCGTACAGGGTGTAAGTGTCCCTATTGCCGTTACTGCCTTCTTTGGGTGTGTTGCGACACCTTTCAACAGATCCACACGGTTTTTACTCTGTTATGCGGGTATCCCCTTAGCACTTTTCTTGGTCGCATCACAGTTCCAAAACGTCGCGGGTTACTACCTATTCTGGACAACCTCTGCCTATTTCATTTTCGCTGCAGTCGCGTGTGAACAGGTGTGGAAAGTTACAGAAGAGAAATCTGGCAGCATCATCGGTATACTTCTTCCGTGTGTATTGGTGGTGACGCTACTCTCACAGGTTTATCTCTACTTTAGCATAGAAAATGGTGGGAGACCGAAATGGCGGGAGGCGTTTGCAGCTATCAAGGCAGAGACGCGATCTATTGACAAAGTGGTCCTTTCTGAACCTGAGATGGGTAGGTACTATCTCCCAGAATTATCACAAATTTATATCGGTGAGTTGTTGGAGGACAAGAACGGGTTTGAGAAAGCGTGGGAAAATACAGGGAAAGATCGGTTATGGTTCGTCGTGGACGTAGCGAGTTTTAACGTTTTCGATGCAAAGGAAAATGTCCGCAATTGGATTCGCCAACGCGGACATCTCATAAAAACATTCCCTGCCTTCTCACGTGCAAAAGATAGGACGATTCACGTTTATTTGCTGGAATAGAACATTAACGCGAGGCTGGGTTGTACCAATTTCGCAGTAAGGCAGTATTTTACCCATTATGTAGGTATGACTCTGTCGATAGGTAGCCCTAAAAACAGAAGAAAGCGGAGAAACGAAACCAACGGCTGCCGCATAGATATCCCACCTTCGTGATATGAAAAGTCGTATCACCTCAGGCAACGTTAGGGACTATCCCTCTAATCCGTGTTGGAAGGCACGCAAACTCGAAACTAACGAAGCTTGCAAATTCAACGCTTTCAAGCGATCCAGATCCGTAATCCCTTCAAGTGCGGGTTTTAAAGTGTTGACATCTGCCTGCGGGAAACGCGTTGTGAGAATCGCCAATGTATTTTCAATCGTTGTTTCGCGTGCCCCTTGCTCTATGCCTTGTTCTATACCTGCTCTATGTAATGTTCTGCCATACTTTGCATCAGGGATGCCTCCTGCTCTGATAAACTAAATGTTTGGTGGTGTTCAGAGATGAACCGTTCTAAGATATCCCGATCTTCAACCGAACGTTGATAGAAAACCAACAAGTACAGATAATAAAGTGCCTGTTTCCAAGACCCACCCTCTCCCTCCGTGAGTGCACCAAGATGTTCACTCAAACGTTCTAACGCAGCACTGAATTCACCCGCCTCCGCATCCTCACGCTTCAAGAGCGTCATCAACCAACCGAATGGACGTTCCGTTTTCAACAGGTTCGCATCCGATTCGGTCTTGACACCGAGAAAGAGCGTCTCAAACTGTGGGACAAAACGAACCAATGGCCCCGGAATATCCATCAACGTCTCAAGCGAAGGCAAGGGCTGCCAGACCTGTTCGCCCGTATAAAAAACGACTGGGATAATCGGACGAAACCGCCACTGGCCCTTCGGAACGTTCTCAGACACCCACCTTTGACGCTGCTGATCCCATATCTGAACCATGTAAAACAGCAACCGAAACCCCATCGCGGGGTCTACCGTAGATTGATGTTCCAGCAGAATGTAGATCATCACTTCCATTTCATCGGCATCCCGGAAGGGTAAGAGGAACACCAGATCCGATTCTTGTTTACGGAGGTTATCGGCAATAAAAGTCGTATTGACGCGTCGGACCCTGCGAAAATCCAGAGACCCGACGAGGTCGCTCCCAATGATTTCAAGCAATCCGTAGAGGTTATCGGGGTTCGACAACAGCCATCTCGCACTCCGGTCTGGAAAGGTGCCGAGGGGTTCTCGTAGGAAAGAGAGGACCTCATCAAAAGGGTTCATCAGTTTTCACCCACTATATATCACGCCAAAAGTATTGCGCTTCAGATACCTTTTATTCTACCCGATTTCTCCGAGGCTGTCAACTCTATTTTCAGCAGAAGGGGTGTGTAAATATTTTGGCAGGCAAAAAGTGTAACATTTTGTCGGTGAAGCTTAAGGGTGTTCCTCGGGTATTCAGTTTTGATAAATTGCTAATGTCCATCCTCCTTTGAAAATTTGATACTATTTTGTTATCAACATCTTCCGCGTGGCAGTAAAGTCGCCTGCCGTTAGTATATAGAAATAGACGCCGCTTGCGACAGGTTCCCCCTGGGCATTCCTACCATCCCAATACGCCGCACGGCTTTTGCCTTGATAGATACCGACAGGTTGATGCCCTAACTTCAAAGTTCTTACGACTGCACCATCCATCGCATAGATTGTCACCGTCACGTCTGCAGGTGTTGCTAACTGATACGGTATCCACGTTTCGGGATTGAACGGGTTTGGATAGTTTGGTAATAAAGTAACGTGAGTTTGAAAAAAGTTTATATGTTACAAAAGCACAAGTGAATCGTTGCTTCCTTGAAGTTCGGAGAGATTCACCGAAGGTTTGGTCTCCAACAACTCATACGCAATCAACGCAGAAATAACATTGACTCGGAAGTTAGCGAAACTTCTATGGCGACTGTGTTCCAACTGCGTCTGCGTTTTCAGTTCCTTGATCACTGATTCAATAATCACACGCTTTTTCAGCAGCACCTTATCGGAGATCGACAACGGTAGCGGTTTCATGTTTTACGGACTTTATAGCAGAAGTTGATGCCTTGCGCGTTGAGGAGTTCTCGTAGGTCTTTGGAGATATATCCCTTATCGGCATAGAGATTTCCGAACAGACGCTCCGACGACAACTCCCATAGCGGTTGACGGTCATCGGTATTTCCCGGGGTTAACTCAACATCTAAGAGATCCCCTTTCTCGTTGATAATCAGGTGGAGTTTAAAACCGTAGAACCCCCCCATTGAAGTCTTCGAGCGTCCGGCATGTGCTATGAAGACGCGATGTGATGAAATCCGTTTGTTGGCACAGACCCGTAGACATGTTGAATCAACGAAAGAGATACCACTGCAAGTGCCGAGGTTTGCTGAGAGATAAAACCTCAAAAGTGTTAGCACTTCTTTTTGAAGCTGCACGAAACGCGTATAGCTGACGAGATGTGGAAACTCCGCACGCCAATAAACGCAGACGTGTCTTTGGTAAAAATGCTTAAACGTCCGATACCCACTTTGATGGAAGGCGATGAGGATCGTCATCACTTCACTATGATGCAGTTTCCGAGGACGCCCGCGTGTTTCCGGCGGTGTCGTTTCTGGCAGACAATGCCTTGTCTTCCATTTTTCGTGTGCCAGAAAAAAGTCATCTATTTCACAGAAGAGTGTTATAATACTCATCGGAGAACTCCTTTTGGTTAGAGAAATGTGGTAATTTCATTATACCAAAGGGGTTCTCTTTATTCAAAAACTTTCAATTATTTATCAAACTCACGTTAGTATTATAAAGGCACATTTTACTACAATATTAAAGACACATTTTTTTGTCAAAACGTTAC
>VXXH01000218.1 GCA_009835515.1 Candidatus Poribacteria bacterium | reverse complement strand
GGAGGTATAGGATGGCGTATCGAATCTTTGTTACTATTTCTATGTGTTTTGTCTTTGGGGTTTTAGCGTTTGGAGAAGCCGAAAACCTGCTTGAAAAAGCTGAAACCTTAATGGCGGACGGGAAATTTTACGAGGCACTTTTCGCTTTGGAACCGCTGCTAACGACAGATGAGAAGAGTGCTGCTCAAGAAGCAGTGCCAATATGCTAAATCTTGAGCAAGTCAACCGCATCTTAATCATCAGACTCGCACCGCTCGGTGAAACGGTTTTAACAACACCCGTCATCCGCGCCTTACGCCAGCACTTTCGAGATGCGTATATCGCCTATATGGTAGCACCGACGCGAGAGGATTTGGTGTCCGCGAGTCCACATCTCAATGAGGTGCTGACCTATCAAACTTCGGTCCCGAGGCTCATCTATCAAATCGCTCGTCGAAAATTTCAGATGGCGGTTATATTACAACCGACCTTCCGTTTGGTATTTCACGCATTCTTTGCCCGAATTCCATTCCGCGTCGGGTTTGAAACAAAAGCTGGTGGGAAGAAGTTATTGAGTCTCGCAGTACCGAATAACACGTCACAGCACGAGACCCAACGCTATCTTGATGTTATACGGGCATTGGGTGTTGAAATTATAGACGATGAACCAGAGGTGTTTATTGATAGCGAAGGTAAAGCGTGGATGGATAACTTTCTTAAAATAGAGAAACTTGATGATGGCAAGCCTATTATCGGTCTCAACCCCGGAGCCGCGACTACTTACCGCCGCTGGCACGCAGCGAATTTTGCCCTTCTCGGTGACTTGCTTCACGGTGCCTACGATGCACACATTATCATCACGACCGGACCACGGGAGGGTGAATTAGCAACGCAAGTGGCGGCGCAGATGTCGCATTCACCTATTATTGTCAATCAGGCAACACCAATGCAACTTGCGGCACTCCTGCAACGGTGTAATCTTTATATCAGCAACGATACCGGACCGATGCACCTCAGCACCGCCGTAAAAACGCCTACGATTGCCTTGTTTGGAGCATCAAACCTCATCCAATGGGCACCCCCGTGGGACAGGCATGCAGTGGTTGCCCGCAAAGGCTGTGAATTTATGAAAACACTCTCGTCCAAGGAGTGGGACACGCATACCGATCGCGCACGCGAGAATTTTGAGGCGATTACCCCAGATGCGGTTATGGCAACAGTGGAGAAAATCACATGGTGAAGGCTGAACGCAATCAAGATGCACAACGCATCAAAAATTCTCTAACCGACATTCGGAGTAGAATGTATCGGCAGGTCCTCTTACAAAAAATCGCAGCCGCGGTTTTTTATGGATTTGTGCTGCTTGCGGTGCTATTCCTTCTGAACCGAGTGATTCTCCTACCGATGCAAATGTTAAATATCAGTTGGATCGTCATAGTTGTGGCGGTGATTGTAGGTATAGGGCTCAGTATCAGCCATCGGAAGGATTTGCTATCTGTGGCGCGTGCTGTTGACGAAAAAATGAGGCTTCGCGAGCGTCTCGGCACAGCAGTCGGATTGATTCAAACTGATCCCCAAAGCGAGTTTGCACAACTCCAAATACGAGATGATGCAGAGACACTAACAACCTTAGACATCGCACAGATCCGTCCATATCGTGTGCCAAAATTACTGAAACTATTTCCAATACCGTTGCTGTTGATTGGATGTTCTTTCGCTATTCCCTTTTTCTACGAGGTGCCACAACCGCTCACGGATCTCCAGCAGGGCGTTTTAGATAAAGCCATTCAAAATCTTGATGGAAAGCAGGTCAAGAATTCGACGCTACGAGAGCGAATTGCAGATACCGTAAATCAGTTGAAAACCGCAAAGGATCTTGACACGGCACAACGACATCTCAGCGACTTAAAAAAAGAGGTACGCAAGCAGCAATCAGAGCAAAACGCTATCACCGAAGCCACAGAAGAGACACAACGTTTTCGCGGGATGGATGCTAACCAACTCGCTGCGGAACTGCAAACGTTCGCTGAGCAGACTGAGATACCGCCAGAGCTCCAAGCCGAACTCAGGCACCTTTTTGAGCGTTTGGCTGAAAATCTACCGGAGGGACCACTCAACGATTCACTGAATCAGATTCAGGGCAAGTCAGTCACGCCGGAGACGTTGCAGGACATCATTGATGCGCTTGAGATGATGGAAAAAACCACGGACCTCGCACAATTGGAGGCACAACTCACGGCGAACCAGAAGGAGTTAGCACTCGCAACCCTTGAAACTGCGTCCCAAGAGGGTGGGATCGCGAATAGTGACGGGACACCTGGACAAAACGCCGGAAGCAGTGAAGTTCAAGGGACTCACGAAGGGGCATTGGATGCCGATCCACAGTCAGCATTGCAGGCAACCGATACAGACAAAGCCGAAAACGAAACAGACGGCGAAGATGCTACGCCGCTGACAGGTGAGGAAACACCAACCCTACAGATTGATGGACAACGGTTGACGCTTACAGCAGAGACTTCTGGTAATACACAAGGTTTTTCTGATGCCATTACCGGTGAGGTTAGCAACAATAATCCCGACTATTTGCCTTTCAGCGATGTAGTTCTCAATGCCGAGCGCGCGTATGCCGAAGCCGTGGACAATAATCGTATCCCTGTCCGGTATCAAGCGCAGATTAAAGCCTATTTGGAGGCGGTTTCAAAAGAAAATGAAAAAGAGCCTAATTAAAATTGCGACCACTGTCGGCATTGTTACAATAGTTTATTTCGTGTTGAGACACTACGGCATAACAGACGAAATTCGGTTAGAAAATGTTCCAAAAATCAAGACATGGGTGGCGAGTTTTGGGGCAATTGCACCGTTAGTCTATATAGGGCTTTATCTTGTCTCCACTGTTTTTTTTCTACCGGGTTCCCCAGTAACCGTGTTAGCAGGCTTCGTCTTCGGCCCGTTGTGGGGGGTATTCTACGCCTCCATAGCCTCTATCATTTCGGTTTCCGTTGCATTCCTCATTGCCCGCTACGTCGCGCGCGATCTTGTTGAGCAGTGGGTCAAGGGTAACGCCCAATTCCAAAAAATAGATGAACAGGTTGAAGTACAGGGATGGCGTATCTTGATGTTCACACGCTTGGTCCCGATTTTCCCCTTTAACCTTCAAAATTATGCTTATGGACTCACCAGCATTCGGTTTTCCACTTATGTTATTGTCTCTGCTATCTTTATGTTACCCGGTACAGCAGTATTGGTCCAACTCGGTGGAGCATTTGTCAGTGGCAAAGGTGACTTTTGGAAGACCGCAATCTATCTCGGGATCGCGGGCATCCTGATGCTTTTACTATCATTGATTCCGAAATTTCTGCGAAAAAATCAGACGAAATTATAGCTCATAGAAAGTGGTTAGACTGCTGAATTAACGCCGCTATAGCAGTCAGGGCTTCCTCGCGCGTTCGGATTTCGCCATCAAACTGGCGTTCTTCAATCTCTTTTAACAATCTTCCGATCTGCTTCCCTTCTTTCAAATCAAAACGCTGAATCAAATCGTCTCCAGTGATGAGTCTACCCTGTTTGCTAATTGGCAGGATATGTTCATAGTACGTACGCGCAATCTGTTTCAATACTGTTGGGTCAATCGGATGCGACGCTGCCGCATAGAGAAGTACACCCCACCAGTCGGAGGCGTATGTTCTGAGAAAGCGAATTATCTGTTTTGGGGTCAATTGCCAATTCTCATTTTTAAGTGCTTCGCTGCCGCTGAAAAGACGTTTCATAAACTGTATTGCTTTACGGTTCAATCGGAGGTGCGCGCCGACACCACTCAGGTTATCTCCCAAGAGTAGACTGAACTTGATTAATGAACGCCGGTTGATTTCCGCACCCAGCTTTTCTCGGAGATAGTCATAAATTTCGCTGCGATATAGATGAAGCGCTGTAGGAATTGGGCTTTTCTCAAAAACCTCAAGCGAATTCCATGACCTGTTTGCCGCTTTTATACATGGAAGGACTTGGGCAAGTAATCCGGCTGTTTCCATTTGTTGCAGGTATGGACCCGCCTGCTTAACACTAAAAATTTTCATCAGTTCGTCGCGGCACCGTTCCGCCGCTACGTTAAACAGTAACGCTCGGTGCTTTGTTACCAAATTAATCGCACTTTCGGAAATCTTGAAATCCAACTGCGCTGCGAATCTGTAAATCCGCAGCAAACGAAGCGGATCATCTCGCACCACCTGTTCACTCGGAAATTGGAGCAAACCTATCTCTAAGTCTTTCATACCGTCACAAGGGTCAATCACGTGGAAGGGTTTTTGTTCACGCGCGTTATTTGTAACCGATGCCACATTTTCAAACGCAATTGCCATTGCATTAACCGTCAAATCTCGTAAACGTAAGTCCGCAGTGAGCGACGCAGCTCGGAATTGTACAAAATCCATGCTGAGGCACGGAGGCTGCGACCTGTCATCTTGTTTGACAATTACGCGGGCAGTGGACGGGTTTTCTTCAAGTGCTATGCAAGTTGCATTGATGCTGGCGGCAAACCCTTTGCCGAACTGAATCGCATCCGAAGCTAAGGCGAAATCAATATCTGTCGTCTGACGTTTGAGGAACAGATCTCTCACGCTACCACCGACGAGATAAAGCTGCACGCCTCGCGCATTGGCAAAATTGCCGAGTGCCCGCATGGTTTGATTGCCAAATAGTTCTTGAAGCGTTTGAGTGGTTGTGTTCATTGGGTTGCCCGTGCTTTCTGGCGCTGTGCTTTCCGAGAACGAAATAGGATGCCGTCCAGGTGAAGGTGCGTCGCATAGCCGATGAAACCCGCCACATAGAACGGTATACCACTCAGGACAGCGGACGGAAGGTCATCCCACTCTCGCAACGCTTTGAACTGATCCGCGAGGTTACTACCCGACTGCCATTCTGGATATCCAGCATAAATCGGGATGAACAGGAACACACTCGGCAGCAAGATCATGGTAATTTTCGCGTGGGTCCACCCACGATGTTTGCTCATAATCGGGAGCATCGCGAAGAGTCCTAACAGTGCTGATTCCAAGTACCTCTGTAAAAAAACAATCAGGACCACATTCAGCACAAATAGTACACTATAAAATATTTTCTGGCTTTTGCTCTTGATATCAACATCCGGCCACAATCCAAACAACACCGCTACCGCAAAACAACCGATGATTTGTACAAACGATCCCACCGGTGGTATAGTTGGATTCCAATCTGAGGGCATCGTATCATAAAAAATTGGAACGGCAATGGCAGCGATAAGTGAGATGATGAAAAACGTACTGTAAGCGACTAACCCACCGATCCAGTGTTCACGAAACATACTCATGGTAGATATTATAG
>VXXH01000767.1 GCA_009835515.1 Candidatus Poribacteria bacterium | reverse complement strand
GACGCTGTTATCTTCACACATTCTCACGCCGACCATGTCAGTGGAACGAACGATATTGTGATGCCGTGCCGCAAACAGCAGATGGATATGCCGATCTACGGACCCGAACAGACAATGAACATCTTACAACGCAATTTCGATTATATGTTCACAAAGGAGACGTTCCAAGGTGGCGGTGTCGGTCATCTGCTTCCGAATGTCGTTGAACAGGATCAAAGGTTCGAGCTGCTCGGTTTTGATATTATCCCGATTCCTGTTGAACACGGAAATGTCCCCACTTATGGCTACCGGATTGATGATTTCGGGTATCTGCCAGATGTGAAGCGACTTCCAAAGGAATCGCAGGACTTGCTGAACGGGATTGAGGTGCTGGTGATTGACGCGCTGAGTTTCAATCCGAGGCATCCAACGCATCTTTCGGTTGGCGAGGCGTTGGAAATTAGCGATGCGCTGAAAACGAGAGAAACCTATTTCACGCACATCATGCACCGGCTGGATCATCGTTATTTCCCGGAGCAGTGCAAAGAGATGGAGATTGAACTTCCAGACAATGCGTATCTCGCTTATGACGGGCAGATTATCCAACGATAGTAGTCAATTGAAGTTACAAACTTAGAAGGTTGGGGCACGGGGACCCCAACTAACAAGGTTGTTTTATGAGATAAGCTAACTCTATGGGATTCTATCGTCCCCAACCAGCACCTGGTGGCGGTTGGCGTTTTTGCAGAATAACCCGTTCACCTTCGGTTACACCGCTCGTGATAACAACTTTCGTCTCGTTTTGCATGCCGGTTTCAACAGGTGTTCTCTTGCCTTTAGCACTCCCATCATCTAACATGACGAACTTCCCTTTTGAGACGCTGACTTGTGCGCGGACACCGTCGGCTTCCTTTTTGCCTTTGACGAGAAGTGATACAGTCGAAGGACCCGGCATAATCCCGCGTTGACTACTATCCAAGCTGATGGTGACACTACCGTTTCCAACGCTCTCAACCGTGCCATTGAATGTCTTCTCGCTGATGGTCTGCATCTCAATCGGCTGATTCGCTTTAAAGGGGGATGTATTGCCCACTTGGGCATTGACCGTCACGCTCTTTTCATTGATGATAGCATCAATCGGCACCATCAGCACATTCTTTTCCTCGTAGGTGATGATGTCAACATCTGTGCTCATGCCGGGTTTGAGTTCCTCTGGCGATCCGAGCACTTCTATCATCACCTCAAAAGAGATGATATTGTCCTGTTGCTGTCCACTTGGCGATATCTCATAGACTCTGCCTTCGTATGTTTTGGTCTGGTAGGCATCGACTTTGATTTCCGCCTTTTGACCGTCATCCAACCGTTCCATATCAACTTCGTTGATGAAAGTCTTAACGACCATTTTGGACGGATCAACGATGGTCATCAGGGGTGGACTTTGGGAGAATGCTGAACGTCCGGAAGTCACAATTTCACCCTCTTCAAGTTCGAGAAGTGTGATGATTCCTGCCATAGGAGCCTTGATGGTCGTCCATTCCAGCCGTTCTGTCTGGTTTTTCAGCGTACTCTCGCGTCGGAGCCGGTTCGCATCCGCGCTGACTCTGGATTGCTCTGTCAGAGATTTCTCGTTTTCGAGAGTGAGGGTCAATTCGTCTAAACGAGTTTTGGAATTTTCGACGCGAAGTCGCGCTTCTTCTTCTGAATTCGTCCGCATCTTTTTCAGATCTTCAAGGTTGTGCTTCTGGTTTTCCAATGTTAATTCGCGTGATGCTATGGAAGTTTCTCGTACTTTAATCGTTCTTTGCTGTGAAGTGATCGTCTGTTTCTGTGATTTCACCCGTTTTTGGGCATTTTCATATTGCACCTTGGCGTTCACGTGTCCAGCTTGCGCGTCTTCCAACGCTTTTTTGGAAACCAATTCCTTGTTATAAAGCTCGGTATTTCGATCAAGTTCCGATTTCGCGTTATCTAAGGCGATCTTGGATGAATTCAGCGATGTCTCCTGCTCAGACAGTGTGATTTTTGCCTGTTCAAGCGCGATACGGGCTTGTTCTAAGGCGATGTTATCTTGGTCAAGCGAATTTTGAGCAGTCAGAATGTCTGTTTCTGCTTGATTGATTTGTGTTATGGTTGAGGCTTGTGTCGTCTCAAAATTCGCCTGAGCGATTTTAAAGTCGGATTCAGCCTGAACCAACTGGCTTTCGAGGCGTTCCTTTTTGAGTAAGATGTTCAGATCCGCCTGCTTGAGTTGCGCTTTCGCGGCTCGGACATCCGCTTCCGCTTGCTTTTTCTCTTCTTCATAAAGTTCGGGATCGAGTTCTATCAGTACTTGACCTTCTTCGACGTATTGGCCATTTTTAACATGGAGTCCAACAATCTCGCCTTCGACGTTAGATTTAACCTCTACGTCAATAAGCGGTTCAAGGTTGCCGGTGGCTCGAATGCTCATTTGGAAATCGCCGCGTTCAACAACCTCGACTTTTTTCGCTAAAGCCGGGTCGGTGCCGTTTTTGCTGCGTCCAAGTACAACCCAACCGATTGCAACAACAAGGACTAAAACAACGGCGACGGTAATAATTAGATTTTTCAAAACTAATCCCTCCTATAGGGTTTCGGTGGTGCCTGAGAATTTTGGCGTTTTGTTAGGGGCAGGCACCTTCCTTCACTCGGCAGGCATAACCGCCTGCCTGTTCAATGATCTTGCAGATAGACTAATCGGCCCGAAGTGCCTCGACAGGTGTCAATTTCGCTGCCTTGTTGGCAGGGTACAACCCGAAGAAGACACCGATTGCGACAGAGACGAGTAACGCGATCACCATCGTTCCAAATGAGATGACCGAGGGCCAGTTGCTGCCTTCCCAGACGAACTTAGAGATGAGTGCGGCAGTGCCGCGCCCCATGAAGACACCTAAGATTGCACCGAGAATACCACCCGCGAGGGTCAGCACCGAGGCTTCAATCAAGAATTGGGTTAAAATATCGTTACGCGTGGCACCGAGTGCTTTGCGAAGCCCAATTTCCCGTGTCCGATCGGTGACAGAGACGAGCATGATGTTCATCACACCGATGCCAGCGACCATGAGCGCGATCCCAGCAATGCCGCCCATCAAGGCTTTCATGACCAAGCCGACCTTATTGGCAGTTGCTAATTCCTCTGTAGCTGTCCAATAGTTGTATTCTTCACCCGTGTTGTTGTGCTGTCTTCCTAATATATCTTTTGCATCCACTATTGCGGCAGGGATGCTATCAACGTCAACCGCTTCAATACGGATGCGTTCAACATCTTGGCGTCCTTTGAAACGCTGTTGGAGTGTCGTTATCGGAATGATGAACCGGTCATCCCAACCGGAAGTGTCCATCGCATCACCCTTCTCTTCCATCACACCAATAACCTTGAGACGTACCTCGTAGAGTCCACTCCTACCGCGCCAATAAGAGGGGCGTGAGGCTTTGATTTCTCTCCCTATAGGGTCTTCTTCAAGGAAAACCTCTTCAGCGATTTTTGAACCGATGACAGCGACGCTACTGGCGGCTTCAACCTCTTCAGCGTTAAAAAATCTGCCGCTTGAGGGGTACCAGTTGTGCGACCTGTCGTAGCCAGCGGTTGATGCAACGATGCGAGATTCCTTTGATCGTCCTTTGTAATTCACATTCCATCCACCCATATCGTCTTCAGCGACGACATCAATAACACCGCGGGCGTGCTTTAGTATCTCAAAAGCATCCTCGGTTTCCAAATCCTCGGCGCGGTTTCTCTGCCAGCGTCCCCTACCGCGTACAGCTTCTCCAGCCGCGCGGCTAAGCGTCCCGGATTGTTTGTCCCAATCGTCTTTATAAACTTCGACGATTTTTGTGCCGCCGGTCCGCTCAATTTCTCGCAGAACCATGGCACTTGATCCGTCTCCGACGGATACCATACTCACGACAGAACCGACACCGACGATAATTCCTAAAATTGTTAGGCTGGACCGGAGTGGATTTCGCCGTAAGCTGGAAATTCCTAAAATTATACATTCAATTAGATTCATTTATAGTGCCTCCTACTCGGCACGTAGTGCTTCGATCGGTGAGAGGGCTGATGCTTTTATTGCAGGATACAGCCCGAAAGAGATACCGATTATGGCTGAAAATGACACGGAAATCAGTATCCACTGCGTTGAGATGACCGAGGGCCATTCGGGTACAATTTGGACGATTTTAACAGCGAGGAGTGCCATCCCTTCGCCAGCGAATAGACCTACCAGAACACCGATTGCGCCACCAACAGCACACATAGCAACGGCTTCTATTAAAAACTGCACCAGAATGTCCGCCCGTTTTGCACCGACTGCTTTTCTGAGCCCAATCTCGCGTGTTCGCTCGGTTACAGCGACTAACATCATGTTCATAATGCCGATACCACCAACGAGGAGCGAGAACCCCGCGATACTCCCGAGTGCGATTTTTATGACCTTACCGATTTTCTCCAATTGCGCCATACCTTCTCGCATATCCCTGAGCGAAAAAAAATCGTCTTGGTTCTTATGCCGTTTCCGCATAACGGCTTTCACCTCTTCAATGGCTTGTGGAACCTCTTCAACGGTATTCGCGTGGACTGATAGCATCATAATCCTATCATTACCCGTGAAACGTTTCTGTGTGGTTGTGAGTGGGAGGAAGATCATGTCATCCAAATTCCACCCAAATCGTAGGCTTCGCCCGCGGGGTGCCATCGTTCCGACGACGGTAAACCGTTCTGTTAATCGATTTTCTTCCTTTCGCCCGTACCGACTATACCGATCGCCGCCTCTGCTAATCTTAATTTCTTGTCCTATCGGCGAAGCGTTACCGAATAAGGTCATCACAACCTCTGTACCTAATACACAGACTTTTGTTTCGTTTTCAATATCCTCTTCAGAAATGAACCGACCTTGCACAATCTCCCAATCCATCGCCTCCGCGAATGTGTAGTTTACGCCGTTATAGCCTGTTCGTGCTTCAGAGCCATCGGCGACTTGGACGAGAACCCCTCGCCATTCGGGAATTCGTGGCACGACGACCTTCACAGATGGGCATTCTGCCTCAATTGCTAACACGTCTTCAAATTCAAAATATTCGTTGCTACGATTCGGCATCCAACGGCCGCTAACCCGTTTGTAAGAACTGCGGTACATCGTGAACTGATTCACACCGCCCAATTTCTGGGCATCTTGCAGCACAATTGCTTTAGCACCGTCCCCGATAGCGATCATCGCGAGCACCGCGGCGACCCCAATGATATTCCCGATCATGGTGAGCATGGAGCTGAGTTTGTTGCTACTAATCGCGGTGTCTCCAACAGATAAACCTTCAAATATACGTATTTCACTCCTCCGATT
>VXXH01000428.1 GCA_009835515.1 Candidatus Poribacteria bacterium | reverse complement strand
GTCTATCGGGAGCATAGGGCCTGGATTTGCGAAAGCAGAACCAGAAAAGGTAAAACTTGACACTGTCGTCAAGGATTTTACCCTTAAGGATGCTGAAGGCACGGACTTCACCCTCTACAAGTTGAGTGAGGAAAAACCCGTTACGGTGGTCTTATTCCTTGCCACGCAGTGCCCTATAGCGACTGATTACACGGAGCGGATCGTTAGTTTGGTCAAGGCGTATGATGGAAAGAAGGTGCAATTTATCGGAATCAATTCAAACAAGCAGGAAAAAGTTGCGGAGATTTTAGCATACAGTAAGAAACACGGTTTTGAATTTCCACTGCTAAAGGATCCAGAGAACAAAATCGCTGATTATTTCGGTGCAAGACGGACACCAGAAGTCTTTCTTCTCGATGCAGAACGTGTCCTCCGCTATGCTGGGGCGATTGATAACAGTCGGAAGGAACCGACGAAACACTATCTCAAGGGTGCTTTGGATTTAGTGGTTGCCGGGAAAGACATTCCAAAGGCGGCGAAAAAGACAAGAGCGATCGGTTGTACGATTAAGCGGGTGCGGAAAACGGGTGTAAACGATAGAACACCGTGAATCCGGCTTTATTGAATATGAGGTAGGAGTCAAAAACAAAATGCTTCGATTCTTATACCACTGTTCTCAAGTTTTGCTAACCCTATTTTGGGTTGTGTGCCTCCTGATATTTATAGCAGCTTTTGCCGGGATCGGATTTGCCGGTGGCATGCTAATTGGGTGTTGGGAGGATGTGCGGGACATCAAATTTGATGATCTTGAATATAGTGCTGTTGAAACATGGCAGCAACATCTGGAGGTCTACTCCTCGGCCTGTGAAGTGCAGCAGGCAGATAAAATAGCGTTCTTACTTGCTAAATTGGAGCGATTGGAATATAAGAAGGTCGCGGAAATCATTCCAAGATTGAGCCAACCCGGGGAGTACGCTCAGGCACTCGATGCCGGTAAGAAAAACGGCACTGTTCGTATCCATCTACCGGATTTTGAGTATCCGAATCTTGATGTGGAGGCGGGACACGTTCAGATTTCTGTGAAAGACGGAAAGATTACCTCTATTCGGAACGAGGGGAATGCTGTGCGCCAAAATTTTTACCTTGAACCCGAGAAAATAGCCGACATCGCTGATAAAGATAAAGGCACTACGCGGCGTTTGATTCCGTTACTCCAAATGCCTCAAAGATTACAAGGTGCGTTCATTGCTATTGAAGACCGACGATTTTATGAGCATTGGGGCGTTGATGTTATACGTCTCGCCGGTGCGTTTAAAGGTAGATTATTGGATGGCAAGCGCTTGGCTGGGACGAGTACCTTGACACAACAATTAGCGCGGAATATTTACCTTTTTGAACAGCGATCGAAAAGGGATTATGTCCGAAAAGCCAGAGAAATACTCCTTGCCGTGAGAATTGAGAAGGTTTTTTCTAAGGATGAGATTTTAGAACGTTATCTGAATCATGTTGACTTGGGTAGGTCAAGGTTTGGTGGTAAAACGCTGTACGGCGTTCAACAGGCAGCAAGTGGCTATTTTGGTAAAGAGGTATCCGAACTGGAGAATCATGAGTGTGCCTTGCTCGCTGCGCTTCCGAAGGGTCCCGCCGCTTTTTCGCCTTTTTATAATCCACAAGATGCCAAAAGTCGCCGTGATATAGTACTGAGTAAAATGTTAGAGGAGGGCTATATCGCTGGTGAGTCCGAATGGCTTAGAGGTATAAACGCGCCACTCCCGCAAAGTCTGCCCGGAAGCGGCATAGAAGCGACAGAAGCAGGACATTTTATTCAATACGTCCACGCTGAACTTCTCCGCCTTCCGGAACTTAACAAGAAGTTATATAGTGGTGGTTTGAAGGTTTACACAACGATAGACATGTCTATGCAATCTGTTGCTGAGAAAGCGGTTGCGGATCATTTGCGTTATATGGATGGAAAATATGGGGGCAGCCGCCTACCCAATTACGATGTCAATAAACGGAATCCCAATGGGATTGACCCGATTGATGGTTATTTGCAAGCTGCGCTGATCGCTTTTGAACCGAAGACTGGACGCATTAGAGCGATGGTAGGTGGTAGAGATTATTATATCGGGGCCGGACATTTTAATTTTTATAATCGTGCTGTTGGTAGTGCGAGACGGCAACCCGGTTCTGCCTTTAAACCTATTGTTTTTGCCGCTTTGTTAGAGGAACCATCGATTGTAACGCCTGCAACGGTTGTTATTGATGAAGAGTGGGGAATGGTGCCTTTCCCTGGACAGTGGTGGGCACCAAGCAATTATAGTGATATGTTTAAGGGACCGGTCATCATGCGAGATATTCTCACATCTTCTATTAACGTACCAACGGCGCGAGCGATGTTGGATACACCGATAGGGGCAAACGGTATATGGGATGGGATAAACCGCACAGTAGATTTAGCCAAGCGGATGGGTATTAAAAGTCCGATGGATCCAAAACCAGCACTCTCTTTAGGTGCATCTGGTATGACAGTCCTTGAATTAACCTCCGCGTATGGAATTTTTGCAAACGGTGGTGTTCAGACGGAGCCGCGGCACATCCAATATATTTTGGACACAACGGGGGAAGTTATTTACCCACCTGACAATTATCAGGTGGAGCGTACCCGTGTCTTAGATGAAAAGGTTGCCTACCAAATCACCTCGTGTTTGCAGAATGTCATTGAGCACGGAACTGGTCGGCGTGCGATACGTATGGGACTGACTCGACCCGCGGCAGGCAAGACAGGAACTACCAATGATGATATCGATGCTTGGTTTGTCGGTTATACTGCCGATATAGTCGTCGGTGTTTGGGTCGGATTTGATAAAAAGGATCCGAGACGCCGGAATTATAATCAACAGGGGGCATGGGCAGCGCTGCCAATCTGGGCAAGATTCATGATTGATGCCGCCCGAGGTCCCGAGAAAGAATTTCCTGTTCCTGAGGGGATCGTCTTTCGAGAGATTGATAAAAAAAGTGGACTTCTCAAACGCGCAGGTTCCTGTCCCGAGGAAAACCTTAGTACAGAGCCTTTTGTTGAAGGACAGGAACCGACAAGACTTTGTAATCTCCATAGATAGCGATAGGCGCATTCAGTTTTAATAGTTGTCAGTTTTCAGTACGGATTTTTTTTCAAAAAATCCTTTCAGTTTTCAGTTAAGAGAAAGACTTGATAAATCAGATCGCCCTCTTAACTCTCACTGTGAGGCAAACTGATAACTGAGACTGACAACTAAATACCATACAAATAGCGTAAAGATGTCAAAAACCTAACACGGAGCAAGAAGCCGAAATGCGAGAGAATTGGGAATTGCTAACGAAAATTGATGCTACAGAAGATGATGACCCCGAAGTGAGTCAGCTGGAATTAGAGCTCATCTCTGATTTTTCACCCGAAGGCGACCAGCCAGAAGCGAATGAGAAACTTACAGAGGGACTCCAATGTGGCAAAAAAGCACAGACGCTGCTCGGTGTGACCGGGTCCGGTAAAACCTACACGATGGCGAATGTGATTCAGAACGTTCAGTTACCCACACTCGTTATTTCGCCGAATAAGACCCTCGCCGCTCAACTCTATAACGAGTTCCGAACGTTTTTCCCGAATAACGCCGTTCACTACTTCGTCAGTGATTACGAATACTATCAACCCGAAGCATACATCCCATCTACAGACACTTTCATTGAAAAGGATGTCCGTATTAACGAGGAGATCACACGAATGCGGCTCGCCTCGACAGCGTCTTTAATATCGCGTCGCGATGTGATTGTTGTCGCAAGTGTCTCCTGCCTCTACGGTCTCGGATCACCAGAGGAATTTGAAAACCAGAGGGTTCAGATAGAAGTTGGCACGGTTGTTCGTCGTGATGCCCTCCTACGCGCATTGGTCGATATTCAATATGTCCGTAATGACGTGGAGTTCTGGCAGGGCGTGTTCCGCGCCCGTGGTGATGTCGTTGAGGTGTTTCCTGCTTATAGTGAAAACGCCTATCGTATTGAACTTTTCGGTGATGAGATTGATCGCATTAGCGAGATTGATACCACGACTGGCGAGATCATGGCGCAACGGAACTTCCTTGAAATCTATCCGGCGAAGCACTTCATGACTGACGGTGAAATTTTTGATCAAGCATTAATCAATATTGAACTTGAACTTCAAGACCGGATTTTGACCTTTGAGAAAGAGAATAAACTGCTGGAGGCACAACGTATTGAACAACGCACCCGCTTTGATCTGGAGATGTTGCGGGAGGTCGGTTACTGCTCGGGTATAGAAAACTACTCGCGGCACCTTTCTGGGTTACAACCGGGAGATCCACCGTACTGTCTCATGCACTACTTCCCTGACGATTTTCTGCTCTTTATTGATGAGTCCCACGTCACAATTCCGCAGCTGCGCGGCATGTATCGTGGCGACCGCTCTCGAAAGGAGACGCTCGTTAAGTATGGGTTCCGCCTGCCTTCGGCGCTGGACAACCGACCTCTCCGTTTCGACGAGGTTGAAGCGCGCGTTAACCAGGTTATTTTTGTCTCCGCAACGCCGGGACAGTATGAAATGGAAAACGGTGCGCAAATCGTTGAGCAGATTATCCGCCCAACAGGACTCATTGATCCCGAAATTACGATCCATCCGGTAAAAGGACAGATAGACCATCTCATCGGCAGGATCAAGGAGCGTGTCAAGCGGAAACAACGGGTTCTTGTCACAACTCTTACCAAGCGGATGTCGGAGGACTTAACCGAGTATTTGACTGAAGCGGGTATCCGTGCCGACTATATGCATTCTGAGATTGACGTGTTTGACCGCGCTCGCATTCTACGTCAACTCCGGGAAGGAGTCTTTGATGTGTTAGTGGGTATCAATCTGCTTCGGGAGGGGCTTGATCTGCCAGAGGTCTCTCTTGTTGCGATTCTGGACGCTGACCGTCCGGGTTTTCTCCGGTCTGTGAGATCGCTTGTGCAGACAGCTGGTCGTGCTGCGCGGAATGTTGATGGCGAAGTCATCTTGTACGGGGATGATGTTACAGAAGCAATGGAAGAAGCAATGAAGGAGACGCACCGCCGTCGCGAGATTCAACTACAATATAATGCAGATAAGGATATTACACCGGCTACCATTCAGAAGGCGATTCAGGAGCTTATCGCTGAATCGGAAACCGAGTATGATACTAAGAAGTTGGAGCAACCGCCTGCCGTTGTTGAAGATATGGCGCCACAAGATATTGAGGCGATCATTGCCGAGCTGACACGACAGATGCGAAAGGCTGCGCTGGACCTTGATTATGAGGAAGCTGCCGCTTTACGGGATCGCATTGCCGAACTG
>VXXH01000533.1 GCA_009835515.1 Candidatus Poribacteria bacterium | reverse complement strand
ACCCGCTTACAAACCCTAATCTTATACCTCAGAAAAAAATGGGGGTAAGTGAGATTCAATAGATATTGCATCTGCTAAGCATTCATGATAACATGTATATTGAGATTGTGCAACAACGACGGAAGGAGATTAGCCAATGACAGACCAAGAAATCAAGACCGCTTATGCGCGTGACGGGTATGTGGTGGTCAAGGACATTATTGATAACCGAGATTTAGATCCTATCCGCGACTTCATCAAGGCAAAAGTTGATGCCTATAGCCGCGAGTTGTATAGTGAAGGCAAGTTATCGTCGCGCTATGAAAACGAATCTTTTGAGAGGCGGTATGCCGTGATCTGCGAAGAGTTGGATATCCTGCCTCGCAACTGGTCTTTTGGTATGTTCGGACGCGAATTTTATGACCTCTACAACCTCCCCGGTGTTCTCAGTGTCCTACGTCTGCTCTTGGGTTCTGAAGTCTCGAATATCGGTACGCCAGCGTTACGGACAAAACTTCCCAGAAGCGTGATTACCTCGTTTCCGTGGCATCAAGACAGCCAATATCTCGACCAATCAAGCATCGGAAAGAAGGAAAAACACACCGAAGGTCTCCACATGGTTACCGTGTGGGTGCCGCTGGTTGAAGCGACAGTCGAAAATGGATGTTGCTGGGTCATTCCGGGCAGCCACCGTTGGGGTTTATTAGACGGTGCGCGTGGGGCGGATTCAAACGTCCGAATGGAGGCGGATGTCGAGGCGCGTGGTACGCCTATGCCTATCCCGCTTGAACCCGGTGGTGCCCTGTTCATGTCGAATCTCTGCGTACATACCAGCAAAGTGAACACGACACGGAAATCCCGCTGGAGTATCGATTTCCGCTACTTTCCCACGCCCGATCGCGCGGATTTGACTGCCGAGCAGCGTGAAGCCGCCGAGTTCGTGAAAAACAAAGCACTGGGGGGAGGTAGAGTTCCACTCGTTGTGCTCACCGAAGGGCACAAACCGACTTGGGAGGAATGGGAGATACAGGTCTCGGCGCAGCAAGCGCGTAGGTCGGGTTGAACAGGATCACGCGGGAAACAAAGGAAGACAAGCGTGGAAGCGTTTAACTGCAGGTGGAAGATTGGAAGGATGGAAAAGGTCTTCCCACTTTCCAATCTTCCAGCCTTCCATCTTGCAAGTCCTCACATCAAGTTTACGTTAGAAATAGGCATGTATGCCCGTCCCCACGTAGACACCAGCCAGACCTTTGGAGCCAGAATCGACTTCCTCCCTACCAAACCCTTGACCGACTTCCACGTTCAAGCCGAGCGGTATCCCGCCAAGTGAAAATACAAGCTCCCCGCCAAAGGCGATTCCACCGCCTAACCTCGTCGTGAGGAGATCCTTCCTTTTTTCGTACTGCCACGCACCCTCTAAGGTGAAATAGAGTCGAGATATGTTCCACCTGCTTTGATGCTCGAAGATGGCATACGAAATGCCCGCACCTAACATGTGATCGCTATCTTGATCACTGAGGATAAAACGTCCAACGGTCTGAAGATATACCGGTGCCAGTCCAGTATAGCGGAAACTAATTCCACCAAATGTCGGCGTTGCGCCTTGGAGTCCGATACCGAAATTTTTCGTGAGATCCGTTCCTTGTGCTTGCGCTGAGAAACTTAAAGTTATTCCGAAAAAGATACTGGTGAGATAAAAAGTCAAGCGTTTCATTGTTTTCTCCTTGAATAAATTGGTCCCCGTTCTGGAAACCGAGTTTTAGAAAAAATAAACTACCCATTTTGTTCATCGAGCGATCAGCAGTGCCACCCGATGCGGATCAGTAGTGGACGGATAATATATAAGGAGGTCCTGCTTGTTGTCCTTATTGAGGTCCACCAGTCGAGCGTTTTGTTCGTTGTTAGGCATAGCGACTGCCACCTTTTGAGGTGTCCGCGCTAACAGTTCTGGTCCCGGTACGCCGAGAAAGACGTGCAACTCTTTCCAGTTCTTTCCAACCAGCAAGTCTGAGCGTCCGTCACCGTTCACATCGCCAAGCAGTACGATTGGAAAGAAGACCCTATCTGTCTCAAAGAGATCAAGTGCCGGTCTGATTTTACGCCTGGCAGTGGGTTTGTTGCGGTAAGTACCATCTTCCATGCGATAGAACTCCAGATTTATTGAGATCGACTTGCCGACCATCGCTCGGATCATTCCACCGAGATTGGTCTTTACGTCTTTGAAGAGAACGTCGGTCTTACCATCTCCATCAAAATCTTGGAACCACTGGGACGAATAGCCCCAGGGCTGCAATCCGCCAGCGGTCCCTCGCGGTCGAATTGTCGTACTGACATCCCGCGCGAACACCGTTCCATCAGGTGTTGACGTGCCGAAATGCACCTCGTACAGGCTACGCTGTTTCCCAAGACTTCGTCCTTCTAACGCGTGGATCACCAAATCAGCAATATTGTCGCCGTTCAGATCTTGGAACGTGTGCAGCACCCGCCGCTTCGTGTTCTCTCTGAAGCCGAACATGAGCGAGAACATATTCTCGTCCTTGAAATCAAAAGCGATCGAATAGGCACCGTCAGTGTCAAATGGGATGTCAATAGCGAAGGCCGCCGCCGAGGAAAACATCCCGCGAGCATCCTGATGGTAAACGTCAAAATGATCCGCGTTCCAGAACACGAGATCGCTGCGCCCATCTTGGTCGTAGTCTATCTGGTGGATACGACTCAGATACCACTGGACAGTTAAGGGCGTTATCCCTACCTCGCGGTAACTGCGAGTATCGTTCAAGGCAGTCTTGTCGAGAAAGGGGTCGGGCGGCCCGAGCTTTATCGGGTTAGTGAATGAACCATCACGCAATTGTGTCGCTATCCAGAAGCCATCAATGTCCGGCACTACAAAGTCATCAAGACCGTCCCGGTTTACGTCTCGACTGATGTCAACATAGGGCATCCCACTTTCACCCGTCGCGTTGTAGTTCGTAGTGACTTTGACCAACGCACGTTCCACTGCCGAATCCGGATCAAACCAGTTCAGACGACCCTGCTCGTAGATGATTAAACGATCGCGTCCACCAACGTTTGCCACATCAACAAACAACACTTCAGAACGCAGCGGCGCGTCAAGCTTAGATACCCAAGTGCCCTCACTGAACGCGTAAATGTGCAGGTGCCGGTTCTTATTTTTATCCATATTTACCACAGCAAGTTCAGCGAAATCACCACCAAGGAAGAACCCTGTCAAAACCGTCTGGTGTTTCGCTGTGCCGGTGGCAACCTCGTGCTGCCCGAAAGTAAATTCCGTGGCAGTGTGCTGTATCGGAGCAGTCCCTCTACCAAACAGACCAGAGCATCCCGATAGAAAGACACTAAGAGCCAATATGGAGAGCAGACTTCGTCGAGAATGTCGTGGGCACTCAGCTACGGAAATCCAGCGTTTGTGGGATGCGTTTCGCTTTTTCATGTTTATCCTCCTTTCCAATTTTCATTATATTAACATAGATAAATAAATAAACAGTGTTAACATATAATCAAAAAAATAAGCGATAGATTTATTGGGCGATCAGTACTGTCACCCGATGCGGTTCAGTTCCGGGAGGCTTTCTTCGGGCACCGTGAGCATCTCGTAGCGTGAATGGGTGATGCATGAGGATATCCTGCACCCCGTCCTTGTTGAGGTCAACCAACCAGGTGTACTCCTCATCGTTGGGAGCAGGGATCGCCACTCTCTGAGGCTGCTGAGCGAATATTTCCGGTCCCGGTACACCGACAAAGACGACCATGATCCGCGGGTGATCCGCGAGGAGTAGGTCTGAGCGACCGTCGCCGGTCACATCCCCGATGTGCAAAGTCGTGTTGAACGCGCGCGGGTAACGCTTTTGGGCGTTTCGGCTCTCGTGCGTCCCTCCGCGAAGCACGATGTCCAGCGGCACCCACCCCGGTTCGCGATGGCTCGGCACACCATCCAACGCGATTCCGCGGGTGGTGTTGGGTCTGTCGGGATAGAGGCTTTCTTCCATTTGGTAGAATTCGAGACCCAACCCGACATCATCACCCATGAACCCCTTAATGCTCTTCCAGAGGCCACCCTCAAGGTGCTCAAGATCAATGGTTGTGATCATCAGATCGACCTTGCCATCGTTATTGAAATCGTGCCGGTCCATCCCAAGCTGGATTCTTTCGTCCGACTCGAACGCGATGTTAACATCTTGTCCGAACACAATGCCGCCATTGGGTGCTGGCGCGCCGAAATGTACTTCGTAACTGGAGTGCTTGTTGGAGATATTCTTACCCGAAAGTTTGAAAATCACCAAGTCGGCGACACCGTCGCCGTTCAGGTCTGCCAACGAGTGCAGCACCCTCCCTGTCATATCTCCGGCGGCGAGTAAGGAGAGCCGGTCCGAGTCGAATGCCACATCGGTCGTGAAGGTCTTGGTCCTTGAGGTAAACAGGCCTCGCTCGTCTTGGAGATGAACCTTGAAGTGGTCCTCGTTCCAGAACGCCAAGTCAGTGCGACCATCTCTGTCGTAGTCAATTTCGTGAACACGGCTCTGAGACCAAGGGTCGTATCGATATCCATCGGCACCGCGGATCCTCGCCATTTCGGTGGATGGACCAATCTTCACTTTCTCGGCGAACGTACCGTCGCTCATCTGAATGAACACCCAGAAGCCATCAGAGTCCGGCACCACCAAGTCATCACGAGCATCTCCATTCACGTCCCGAGTGATGTCCACATGCGGGATTTCGCCGCTGCGAGGCGGCTTGAAGTTGGAAGCAACCCCCACCAACGGACGTTCCGTTGCCAAGTCGGGATCAAACCAGTTCAGCCGACCCTGCTCGTAGGTGATTAAACGATCGTGTCCACCAACGTTTGCAACATCAACAAACAACACTTCAGAACGCAGCGTTGTGTCGACTTTCGGTACCCAAGTGTTGTCGCTGAACGCGTAGATGCGCAAATGCTGGCTGTCGTTCTCGTCGATGTGCAGGACAGCAAGTTCAGCGAAATCACCATCAAGCAGGAATCCCGTCAAAACCGTCTTGCGTTTCGCAGTACCGATTTTGACTTCATACTGCTCGAAAGTGAATTCAGGGGCAGCAGGCATCGTCTGTTCGACCGCTTCGCCAAGCAGACCTGCGTATCCGGATAGAAGGACACCAAAAACCAGTATAGAGAACAGGTTTCGTCGGAACTGCCCTATGTGTCTGGCTACTGAGCCTGGCTTTGCGGAAAGAAAGCGTTTGTTGGATAGGTTTCGCTTTTTCATTTTAATCTCCTTTCGGGTTTTCTGTATGTTAACATAGATAAATAAGTTAACAGTGTTAAGTTATAGGCGAAAAATATATTTGGCTTTCACCAAATAGTTTTGAATCTATGCCTTTAAACCCTCAATTGTTG
>VXXH01000503.1 GCA_009835515.1 Candidatus Poribacteria bacterium | reverse complement strand
ATTGATATGATTTCACCCGATGTGTGCTTTTTTATTGTTAGAGGGGCATACATCAAGCATCGTAAGGATACTTGGCGGTACAAGGTGTTCAATCGCTTCGCCGCGCGCTAACAATTCACGTACCTCCGTTGAGGACATATAGGCATAAACATCTGGCAACAGAAGGCTTGAAACGTAAGCAGCATACTGGCGAATGTTTGATTGTGCCATGAAGGACGCTATTGTCTGAATATCCGCCTCTGCCCGGTTCGCAACGATAAAGCGAGCCGACGCAAACACCTCTTGCAATTCAGCATGGAAATCGGTGTAGTATTTTGTGTCAAAGATCCTGACGAGGGTATCATACCCGACAATAAAATGGAATTCAGTGTCCGGTGGGAATATAGATTTTAAGGCGACGACTTTATCAATATACCTCCCGTGGCTTGATACACCGACAGAAAACGCTTGTTGACTCTCCGCGTATTTTCTGACTGTCAGGAGTCGCGCAGCAAGGGGTAAACCGAACACCGATTTATCTACGTTCGCTTTTGCAAGAAGTAGGAGCAGTTCATCTAACTCGTATTTAGCGACAGTATCCTCCACCATCTGCGTATGCGCAAGCGTCAGCGGATTGAAGGAACCAGAAAAAATGCCGAGTTTCTTACCGCGCATAAGTATCGGGGGCGCAGCGCGCTGGACAAGCTCTATCTGCGGCGGTGCCGATGGATCCAACCGGTTAAAGAGTTCAGTGTACCGTCCATAGTCGGGATGGCTCTCGCATTTTTGTATCAAGAGATCCAGTAGTGAGTTTGCCATCATTGTTCACCTGTGTTCTTGTCCGAGTCAAAGATTCGCGTGAAGAGAGAATCAATCGATGTCGGCTTCGGCTTTTTTCGCTTCTTCCCAGATTGCGTCTAAACTTTCTAAGTTCTGTGCTTCAAAATTCGTGCCGCGGCGTTCTAATTCTGCTTCCATCCATTTAAAACGTTGTATAAATTTTCGGTTCGCCTGCCGCAATGTCTCCTCCGCTTGAATCTCCATAAAACGACACAGATTAACGATAGCAAACAACAGGTCCCCGAGCTCCATCGCTGTTGCCTCTGGGTCATCTGCGTTGATACTCACTTTAACTTCCTCAAGTTCCTCCTCAACCTTAGCAACAACATCGGTCAGTTCATCCCAATCAAAACCGACACGTGCTGCACGGTTCTGTATCTTCTGTGCGCGGAGCAGCATCGGGAGTGCGTTCGGAATCCCATCAAGTACGGATTTCCGATCTTCATAACCTGCCTCTTGACGTTTGATCGCCTCCCAGTTTTTCACGACCTCATCCGAATCCTCAACATCCACATTACCAAAGACATGCGGATGCCGCCGTATAAGTTTCTCTGTTAAGGTCTCAATTACACCGTAGATGTCAAAATCCTCGTGTTCGGCTGCAATCTGTGCCTGGAGCATGATGTTTAAAAGCAGATCACCGAGTTCCTCTTTCAACTTCTTTGGATCACCCGTATCAATCGCTTCAAGGGTCTCGTAGGTTTCCTCAATAAGTGTAGATTTCAGCGATTCATGCGTCTGCTCGCGATCCCACGGACATCCATTTTCGCTTCGCAGCGTCGCTATGACCTCAACGAGTTCCTCAAACAGATCTTTTGGCATACCGATCTCCTTTACTTCGTTCCTGTTTTGTTTTTCAAGTTCTTCAGGTGTTTCTGGACTTCTGGGTAGCGTTTCGCCTCTGGGAAATAGGTCAAGTAGAGTTCATAGAGTTGCAACGCGCGCGCATAGTTTTTCTGTGTTTCTGCCGCACGTGCGCGTTTCTCTAATGCATCTGCCTTCGCATTCAACAATTCACTGAGGAGTTGCGTAGCACGCGCCGCGAAAACACTTTTGCTATATGTATTACGAAACATCTCTAAGGCCTTCACCACTTCAGCATACGGTTTCTTGTCCCCTGCCTTTTTCAGCTGGTCGAGTTGGGTTTCGGCTTGCGTGGTAAGACGTATTGCTGATTCTTTCGCTATGCGACATAATTCCGTATCAGGCAAAATCTCCGCAATTTGGGCATAAAGTGTGAACGCTTCCCCGAGTCTACGGTCATTTTCAGCGATTTGTGCCTTTTCAAACCCAGACTTAACCTGTTTCGCTGGTCCATAAGCAATAAGCCACTCTCGCATCTTCGTTTTTGTTGACCATTTTGGAGAAAGACTGTGTGTTTCATCTGGCCACCCCTCAAACGTCACATCTGCCCCCCACTCTGTATAAAACCCCGATGCGCGTTTTGCGCGTGGATAGTGTGGGTCATCCAATTCGCCTGCGCCGTAGAAGATCGGGTGCCCGCGAATCAGTTCCGCTGGCGGTGGTTCCGTATCCACATTGCGTCTACCAGCACCAAGAATAAGAAAACCCGCTAACCGATCCAGCAACTGTTCTCCGAGAACGGTCGTCGAATAGCCGCCTTGGCTATAACCCGCCATGAAGATATAATCCATTGCTATATTCAGGCGTGCTGAGACAAGTGCTACAACTTCATGAAAAAATGCCTTTTCAGGTGCTGTTTTGGTAGGCGGGAGGTGTCCTTTGTAATAGTCGTCAGTTGCGTAATTCATACCGATAATGATAAACCCTTCTCCTTTTGTTATATGCCTGAACATCCGGGTTGTGGCTGTCCCACGGTAACCGTGGTAATAAAAAATAACCGGAAATGGACGTTTATCGGTGTAATCAACGGGAATGTAAAGGAGAAAAGTTTTCCCTGTCTTTGGTGCTGTGATACGTACTTCCTTTCCGGGCAATAATTCAGCATCTGACATCGGCACATCAGCGGCGAGGACACTATTACAGATACAGAATAGGAACAGAGGGAATGCCATGAAGCAAGCGGTTTTTGCCCTACGGCGTGGATGATTGGAACAGAGGCATTTGATATGGCAAGCTGCACTAAAAAGGTGTGTTCTCATGCGTCGGTGTCACTCTCCTGAAGTGCCTCTAATTGAAGAATCAGTTGACCGAGTTGCAGCCGTAGTAACAACGTATAGATTTGCATCAGGAGTGTAACCTGTGCTTCCGTTGGTAGATCGCTGGCATAAATCACGGCGAGTAACCTGTCCGCGCGTTCGCGAACCTGCTCGGCTTTCTCTAAATCGTCTGCTTCTGTCTCCGGTGTACTCTCCTTAATAAACTGCCAGATACGATCCTGAATTTCAAGCATATAATTCTTTGCCATTGCAGTGCGTGCCTTCTTAGCAGAATCTACCCAGATCGTATTCGCCTTCCAATTGAGCATAAAGGCGATACTGTTGATAACCACATCACGAAGCGTGTCCTCGCCAGAGAGCAGTTCTTCTAAGTTTGTTATGCCCTCCGCTTCTGCTGAGAAGGTCCGAACGCGTGTAAAATCCTTCAAATTCGTCAGCACCAACTCGTTATCCGCGATAAGCCGCCAAAAATCGGCACTCGTTGCAAGCAAGATCTCTACGCGATTGCAAACCGCTTCAGGGATTTGCGCGCGAACACAGTAGTAGTGGAGACTGTGGAGCTGACTTCGAAAGAGTTGCAAGCTCTCAGTCGTCTGGATTGCCGAAGAACGGGCGATATGCGGGAGGAGTTCTTCCCGAATCTGATTCAAAAGTGTAGGGACAGTGCGTTCAACGTTCATGTGGTGAACCTTATCAGCGCGAGGTGTTTATTGGCATAATCTTCTTTTCTAATAGCATAGCAGGTTTACTCGAAAAAATCAATCTGAATGCTTGCTTTTTCTAAATTTTTCCTGTATACTTTAGTGATACCATAAGCAATTCCGACTTTGTAGATATGGAGGCTCCGATGAAGAATCTTGTGGTAACAGAAGAAATTTGGAAAGAGGGCAATATGTACACCGCCTATTGCCCAGAGTTAGACGTTGCGAGTTGCGGAAGGGGTATAGAGGAAGCGCGAAAAAATCTTCTTGAAGTTATCGAAATTCAGCTGGAGGAAGCAGCTAAGTTAGGGACACTCAGAGCATTTTTAGAAGACGCAGGTTACGATTTGACCATTTCACAACCGACCCTCCAACTTGATAAACAAGTAGTAGCATTTAATCAGCGTACCGTACCTCTTGGAGACCTTTAATGCCAAAACTTTTGCGAACAGATTGGCGAGCCCAAGTTAAAATTTTTGAAAAATTTGGGTGCCGTTATGTTCGGTAAAAAGGATCACATCTCGTCTATCACTACCCTAATGCAGAACGCGTCGTTGTTATCCCTCGCTATGACGAGATCCCTGTTACATTCATTAGAAATAACATGCCTACTGTCGGCATGAGCAGAGAACAATACTTTCGGTTGTTTAGCGAAGTTTAATTGCTCAATACGACACAACCATCTTTAAACTGTATCAGAAACTTATGAGGAGACACAGGAATAGGACAGGCTGTGAAGCCAAATGCGATAGTCAGGTAATTCCTGTTTATTTTCCAGATTCTGGTTCCAGTTGCTTCGCTTTTTCAAAAGCATCTATCGCCGCTTTCGCTTTGCCAAGCGCAGCGTTTGCAAGTCCCAGACCTCCGTAGTGCCCGGCGTAACCACCATCCAACTTAATAGCTGCCTTAAAATCTTCA
Source organism: Candidatus Poribacteria bacterium (assembly GCA_009835515.1). Classification (GTDB taxonomy): domain Bacteria; phylum Poribacteria; class WGA-4E; order WGA-4E; family WGA-3G; genus WGA-3G. The sequence continues at coordinate 802 of VXXH01000503.1, read as the reverse complement.
ATTGCCGACTTATACAATTTTCGTGCTTCCTTTGAATGTCCGTGCTTCGCCTTCGCGTAACCGAGTAGGTAGCGCACCGACCCTCGAAAATGGTAAGAAAAATTAAAATTTGATCTTTGTTCAAGGGCTTTATTAAAATCGTGAAGTGCTGCTTGATAGTCTTCAATCGCCTCGTTGGGGTCCCGAATAGCTCCGCGTAGGAGCTTTGTCACGCCTCTATTTGTGTAGTAATAAGCTAGATCATTCTTGGTGGCTAATTTAATGGCTTCATCATAGTCTTGGATGGCTTCTTTATATAGGTTTCGTGCGCCTTCTAAATCGGCTAAATCCGCTTTGAGTCTTCCAAGTTTTTCTTTTATGTTGCCGAGACGGTTGTATGCCCTGACTCGAAAATTTTTGGCACGCTCAAGATTTTTGCTTAAGGCAAGACTTTTGTCAAAGTGCTCAATTGCTTCTTCATAATCACCGCTTTTGTAGGCTTCATTGCCCCAATGATTGTGGGCGATGATAGAATCTACTTTAGCCTCTATATTCTTCTGTGAAGTTTCCTTTGCCTCCGCTCTGGCTCTGTAAGCTTCAGCATAAATCGCTGGATTCTTTAATTTAATAGCTTGATTAAGGGCGTTAATTGCTGCTTGATATTCTCCGAGACGATGCTGTGTTATACCTAATTTGTAGTAAGCTTCCGGGTAATTTAGATTTAGTTTGATAGCAGTTTTAAAGTCAGCATCCGCTGCTTGATAATCACCGTCGTCCCTAAGCAAGAGTCGCACATCGCCGCGTGCATAATAGGCTTCCGCAT
>VXXH01000177.1 GCA_009835515.1 Candidatus Poribacteria bacterium | reverse complement strand
AATCCGAGATGAGTTGTAGTATTTTTCTGGGCATAGAATATCACAAAAATCGTCGAATGTCCAGTTTGTTCAAAAACTGTAGCGTCAAATAGGAAATTGCCCATATCTCAGTCAATCGAAAGAAACAGAAAATATCTGTCTCCTATTGTACAGTCTGTGAAAATCAGCGTACATTTGATCTGCAAACCAATTTTTCCCAATTCCTTGCCTCAACGCGGTCTAAGACCCTAATATCATCGCGTTTGGCTATTTCTTGGGCGGGTTTGGAATTCATGTATTGAGGGTCTAATATATATCCGACTCGACCTATATCCAATCGATCGGCATCCCAGCATGCTGCGATCGTAACATCATCCGTCGTTCTCTGATCCGTATGCCATTCACATGCATAGTAAAATTTATCAAAGTCGTCCGAGGGGATATTGATGAGTTCATTTTTGATTTGAACGGCATATTCGGCACCTCTACGTCCATGCCCAGGATCAATATCATCGTTCTGGCGCATGCAGTCATGGAATACTGCGAACAACTGAACGATTATCTTATCAGCTCCTGTTTTCTGTGCCACATAAAGACCATTCCTTTCAACACGTGCCCAATGATCGGGACCGTGTATAGAGGAATGTGCAACAGAGGTGTCTTTTAGCACCCGATACCAAACTGCTTCTAAATTTACCATATTCACCTCAAGTTAGGCATCCATATTCACACAAAGTTCTCTTGTTGATCCTAATACCCTAACTGTTAGACATTGGTCTTAATGCCGGAAATGTCGGATGCTTGTTAGCACCATCGCCATGCCGTAAGCGTCAGCAGTCTCAATCACAGGCTCGTCGTTGACGGAACCACCGGGTTGGATAATCGCACTGATGCCCGCCTCACCGGCAATCTCAACGCCGTCAGGAAATGGAAAGTAGGCATCCGAGGCTAATACTGCTCCCTTCGCCTTTTCACCCGCCTTTCGGATAGCTATAATCGCGGCATCCACGCGGCTCATCTGTCCGGCTCCGATACCGACGCTCTGTGTGCCGTTGGCAAGCAGGATGCAGTTGGATTTGACGTGTTTGCACGCTTTCCACGCGAAAAGTAAGGCATCTATCTCTTCATCTGTCGGTTTGCGTTTTGTGGCAACTTGTAGTGCCTCTGCTTTCATCTCGTGGATGTCGGGATCTTGGATGAGGACACCACCGGTAATATTGCGAACTGGCAAAACAGGGGCCGCAGTCGAAAGCGACCCAACTTCCAGAATCGGACGGCGTTTGACACGCGACAATGCACGTAATGCTTTTTCGGTATAACTCGGTGCGATAATCGCGTCAATTTTTACGCCTGCCTGTGCCGCCTCACGAATCGTGTTCGCTGTCTGGATTGTTACCTTACGATTTAATCCGACAATCGAACCGAAGGCAGAGGTACGATCACATTCCAAGGCATTTGTGAAGGCTTCTTGTAAATTGCCAGCCGTCGCGAGTCCACACGGATTGTTATGTTTGATAATGGCACAGGCGGGGGTCTTAAAGTCTTTGACGATTTCCAAAGCAGCTTCTAAATCAAGAAGATTATTGAAAGAGAGCGGTTGTCCGCTGCGTTGGTTCGCCCATGCAGCGGATGGCCCTGGTGTGGTTTCAGTTCTGTAGAAAGCGGCGCGCTGATGTGGGTTTTCGCCATAACGGAGTGTACGTTCCTTCTTGAAATGGAGGGTTAGGTTATCCGCGAATGCGTCTGTTTCGGAATCCTCTGCTTTATTAACCCCCGTTATCAGAGGGGAATCATTATTGGTAAGATAGGCAGCAATTGCAGTGTCGTAGTGAGCGGTATGCGCAAACGCTGCTTTTGCCAATTCAAATCGCCGTGCTTCCGAGAGGCAGCCGTCATTGGCATCTAAGTCGGCAATAATTTGTGGGTATTGGCTCGGATCCGTGAGGGCAGCGACGTGTCGATAATTTTTTGCCGCCGCACGAATCATCGTCGGACCGCCGATGTCAATATTCTCAATCGCTTCGGGAAGTGTTACATCTGGCTTGGCGACAGTTGCTTCAAACGGATATAGGTTGCATATCACTATGTCAATGGAACCGATATCGTGTGCTTCCGCTTGTGCGTTGTGTTCGGCATTATCTCGTTCAGCGAGGAGGCCGCCATGGATTTTGGGATGGAGGGTTTTGACCCGACCATCCATCATTTCAGGAAAGCCGGTGTAATCGGAAACATCAACGATGTCAATCCGTGCGTCCCGAAGGTGTTGTGCCGTGCCGCCGGTGGAAAGGATTTCCACACCACGTTGTGCAAGGGCAGTTGCTATTTCTAAAAGGTCCGTTTTGTCGTAGACGCTAATCAAAGCGCGCGCTATCTTTTTCATATTGCCTCATATTTTTCTGACAATGGACGGGAATGGTTATACTTAATAGACTTTGCTCCGGTGTCCGACTTGATGAATCGTAATCTCTCTAACATGTTTATCAAAAAAATAAAGGACGCGGTAGTCGTTCATTTTCTATTCTCCATAGTCAGACTATATATCGCGGGAATCCGAACCCGTCGTTTGCGACGTGACTTCGTGCGGGAATCTGTGCGCGGTTGGGTATAATCAAGTCCATTTCCGATGTGTTTTCAATGACGGTACCATCTCCGATGCGTACCTCATCCCCTATATAAATTCGTCCAGGGCTTTCCGACGCGCCACGAATAGTTCCAATAACAACCGATGAACCGATACGGCATCGCTGCGCAATTTCAACGAACCCGTAGATTTCGGTGTTGGTGCCTATGGTACAATAGTCGTCGATTTGAACGGGTCCGAGAAGACTGGTATCGGTACCGACTTCAACAAAGTCGCCGATAACCGGATGCCGTTGCTTGACTTTGACGCTCAATCCACCAAATGTACTCGGATAGATAACGCATCCAGAACCGATAATTCCTGTTTGTCCAGTGGTTACGCCGCGATGCGGATGTTCAAGGAAATTCGCGTCGCCGATCTGTGTTTCGGGGTGTAAATCGGCTTGATAGTAACGTCCGGCGAGTTCGGAAATAGCACGCGGCAACAGAGGGACAGGGACTCTTTGGATGTCTGGACTCTCCTCGGGGGCTTCACTGCACGTCAAAGCGTGTGCGACATCGTGGTAAAAGAGCACACGCCACCCTGGGTACGTACTCCCTACCAATTGGAGTTGATAGTCCAAAACGGCGGCAAGATTCAGCGTGCCGAGAAAGTCTTGATACGGTTCAAAGGTTCGCTCCTGAATTGCGGTGTCAACTTGGGATCGAAAATCAATGGCTGCGAGTTTTTCTCGTGAAATACCGGTGTGAAGAAGATACGCATCCCAAACAGCAGGGTCTTTGAGAGAGGCGAATCGATTCCAGAGTGCTCGACTTTTAAACCGCGGTAGTTCCGAGAGCAGCGAAAAAGCAGTTTCAAGCGCAGTATCAAGTGGTGTTTCGTCTTTGACAGCCAAAAAAGATTGTGCGACCATTGCATAGAGTTGGTCCGCCACCTCTTCGATTGCCTCGGCAAGTTCGCGTTTCTGATGCGCGAGATGCGGCGCATTGTGTGACCCTGGCGCGACACATTCAAGCAAATTGCCGAGTACCGTTTCAAGGATATCCCGATTGACAAACCCGCGCCCGGAACGTTGTGCTAATCCCTCGCGACTCATACTATCAATACGTAAAAAATCCAATTCCGACTTACTATAAATGGGACGGAGCCGTTCTAACGTCTGGGTTAGTAGCGGCTTTTTTCGCTGCTCATACGAGGCATCAAAAAGTGTCGTCTCAGACATACTTTTAACTTTCCTTGCGGTTCGGTGAGGTGAGTCGGTACTTTGAAGTTTCATTCCGTAGACCCGTCCTCCATTACATTACGGACTACGTTTTTGTTTTTTTATCGGAAACCCGATTTTGACATCGGAAGAATCGGAGCAGAAACCTAATATTTAAGAACACGAAAAACCTCTTGTGCAGCGGTAACTCCGGCACCGAGCGGAATATCACAACCGATTTCCACTAATCCGCGCTCAAACGCAGAAATAGCGACGATAACGTCGTTTTCATTCATCCAACCGAGGTGTGCAATTCGGACGATTTTTCCACTTAACTGGCTCTGACCACCAGCATAGGTGATACCGTATTCGCCGAGCATCAGATTGATGAAAGCCTTCCCATCAACTGCTTCTGGTAACCGGATTGATGTTACAGTATTCGCTGGCGATACCGCAAACAGGGAAAGCCCTAACGCCTTAACTGCACTTCGGGTCGCAGCAGCTAAGCGGCTGTGACGCGCAATCGTCCTACGGATACCCTCTTCACAGATGCGATTTAGCGCACATTGCAGTGCCGTCAGCAGTGTCACTGCCGGTGTATAGGGGACAGAACCCTGTAAGCCGGTCTCATAAGCCTTACGGAAGTCAAAATAATATTTCGGGAGGTCAGAACGCTCAACTGCCTCCCAGGCACGCTGATTGAGTGCTACGATCGATAGCCCGGGTGGGGTCATCAACCCTTTTTGCGCACAAGAAACAACGACATCCACACCCCAATTGTCCATCTGTAAATCGTCAGCACCGAGTCCGCTGACAGCATCAACAATCAAGAGTGTTGGGCGCACTCGGGTCAGGCGTGCGAGTGCCTCAATGTCGTGTAGAACACCCGTCGAGGTCTCACAAAGTGTTGCGTAAACCGCTTTTACATCAGGATGTTCAACTAAAAGCGTTTCTACTGCCTGCGGGTCAACAGAATTTCCATACGTTACGTCAATCGGTATAATTTCAACCCCGAAGGCGGTGCAGATGTCGCCCCAGCGTTCCCCGAATTTACCACTCCGGATCACAATCACTTTGTCTCCACGAGACAGTAGATTCGCAACTGCACCTTCCATACCACCGGTACCAGATGATGTTAAGAAGAGGACATCGTTCTCGGTTTGGAAAACATGTTTGAGTTTTTCGAGAACGTCTTTAATTAATGCGACAGTATCTTCGCTGCGGTGGTAATCAATCGGTTGCGCCATCGCCAACAATGCTTCGGGCGGAATCGGCGTGGGGCCGGGGGTAAAAAGCCATTTCTTTTTCATATTTTTTAACAGTTATCATGCTTCGCAGTGAGAACAGTGCGATTTTTTCTACGAAAAATCTTTCAGTTATCAGCAGTGTCCAGTCACCAGATGTGTCCTTTCTGGCAACTGGACACTGGATACTGGCAACTTCTTTACCGATAACTGAAAACTATTAAATCAAGCGGTGCTGACAGCCACGACCGTTTTGCCCTCAACGTTAACCATAACCCATTCCTGGTCAAGGAGCTCACACAATTCTATAATAGCGGCGCGTTGTGCTGTGCTATCCATCGGTACTTCGATGGTAAGCGTAGCGAATTCCTCACGCTGCATCGCGCCCTCTTT